>JAAFHJ010000239.1 GCA_013298325.1 Myxococcales bacterium
GACGAGAGACGAGCGCGACAACACCGAGAACCGTCGCGCCCGCGGCCATCCGGAAGGGGACGGTGTTCCAGTCGAGCTCGTACAGCTCCCGCGGCGTGTGCGGCCAAATGTAGACGTACATCTGCGGCGCGTCGACGAACCAGATCCGGAAGAAAGCTCGGATATCGCCGTAGTAGGCGAGGTCTGCGAGCATCGTGAAGAGCCCGAGGAGCCCGCCGAAGGCAAAAATAATCAATCCGCGCAATCGCTTCGCGAGTGGGGAGTTCTTTCGAAGCGGATGCGCCTCCGTTGGGAGCCCAACAAGCCCAATTGTCAGCACGTTCAATGCAACAAATGGCGCAAACGTGTGTTTCCCGAAGACCGATACCACTCCGGCGAAGCCGGAAAGTGCCAGGAGAAGGAAGTTCTCCCGCCGACGCTGGGTGCGCGAGGGATCCAACGCGACGAAGAGCCCCGCCGCTGCGATGCAGGCGAGCCAACCGCAGAAGTTCTCCCGCTGGGCGAGATCCCAGGCGAGGAACCGAAGATACTGAGCCGACCCCGCCACCGCGAGGGCCGCCCCCCAGAACAGACGAACGGCCGGCTTCCGAGGTTCATCTTTCTGTGAGAGCGACGGAAGTGCCGTTCCAAGAAGAAAGAAACATGCGGTGGTGACGATGCGATCGAGCAGGTGAAAACGAAGTTCATCGCCGCCACCGAGGGCCAAGAAAGTGCGATGTACTAGATGAATAAAAGGCCCATTGACGTCGCGCACATCAACGTAGTCGCGCTCGCCGCGGGAGAGCGCGTAGGCAACGTACTGAAAGATGCCCTGGTCGCGCCCGAGCGTCGTGTGAATGCTTACCCAAAGCGCCGTAATGAGGAGCGAAAGTGGCGCGATGGCAACAAAGAGCGGCGTGACGATCGTCGGACGGAGCAACGCCCGCAGTCCCCCCCAGCGGCGCTTCGAGAGGGGCGTGCCGGCCGGAGGCTGCTCCGGCGCTCGTTGCGGGTCGACCATGGCGCGCCTCTACCATGGGTTTCGCGGTGGTTGGTCGTGGTCGTCGCACCGAGTCAGGGCCGAACGACGACGGTCGCCGTGTAGGAAGCATCGGCAAATGCGTCGGTGTGGGCCCGTGCGAAGGCCGCCTCGATGCACGCACTCGCCGCGTCGCCCCCCAGGGAAGGGCGCGTCGCACTCACGCGAGCGACCGAGCCATCGCTGCGGAAGGTAATTTTGCAGGTTCGAGGTTCGTCCCCGGCGGCGAGGCAGCGACGCGCACCGCTCTGGGCGCCGCCGACGGCCGCCATGATGGCGCCTGCCGACGGGCGAAGCTGCCGTGCCTGCACTTCGTAGTCTTTGCTGTTTGACGGGCCCACTCCCGGTGCCTCGCGGAGGGCACTCGGGCCGACGGAAGCGCGAATGGCGGCGTCGAGATCGAGCGGAGGCCCCTTGGAAAGGGTCGACGGCGGCGACGCCTGAGGCGCGACCATAGGGAATGGTTCGGGAGAATGTTCGATGCGTTCTCCGGACATACTGCTTCGATCGACATGTTTGTTATTTGCGATATTATTCGTCAGATCCTTTCTTTGATGGGCGGCACCTTTGGCGACGCTTTGCGACGCAACGAGGGCGTCTGCGCCTGCCGTCGGCGGCGCGACCGTCGACGAATGCCCGCGGCGCGCCGCGCTCCGTACCCGCGACACCTCGGCACGCTGGCTCGCGAGACTAGCCACGACTTCCACATCCCGATCCTGCTGATAGGAAACCATTTTTTGGGTGAGGGCAAACGCATTCCCCCCAAGCGAAGCCAGGATGACCGCCGCCCCAACGACCAACCAGCGCCGTTTCCCGGGACGGAGACGAGGCACGTCCCCCAGCAACACGGCCGACTCAAGCCGGAGAGGCTCGCGACGCCGCAGAACTTGAGAAACGGAAAACACACGTTCAAAGCGAGCATTTTCCTCGCGGCGCTTCATTTCGCGCAGAAGGCCACGGATGTCGATCATTCCGCTATTTTCAAGGTCGGTCTTCATGGGCACCTCGCACGGTCCGTGGAGCGGAAGTGGCTCGGCATTCACGAAAATTCGAAAGAGATTTTTTTTCGCGCGAAGGTGATCGCTTTCACCGAGCGACCACCACGAAGCTCGCTGGGCCAATGCTTCGCGAGGGCTTCCGCCGTACCGTTCGATGCGAATTCCTTGCATCTGACCCGACGACCGCGTTTGTTGCGGCTGTGATCCGTCGCTTTTTCCGAGTGCTTGCGCCCCTTTTCCTCGTCGCGTGCGGAGGCTCGGCAACGCACGCCGGAAAACGCCCCGCGACCGACGACTTCGCGGGGGCCGAGCTTCGGCCGACGAGTCCGCTTTCTGCAGAGATTTCGGTAATTTCTGCTCTCCCGCGGCCTCTCCGGGTCCCCCTCGACGCGTGCAGCGAGCTCTTCGTCTATGCGGAGGCAGGGGCTTTGGCGGCGACCGCCGACTCCGGGTCGCCGGAAGCGAATCCGATCGCGCTGCAAAAGGGCAAAATTGCGCGATTTTCCGGCGCCCACCACGTCGATGTCCAGAGCGCTTCCTCCGCGGGCGTCCCGGCGGTGCTGGTCATCGCCCGGAAAGATGGCGCCTCCTGGCCGACGTTCGCGTCCTCGCGGAGTGGCGCCTGCGCGTACGGCTCCGAGCGCGATGCGAGCGTCGCAATCATCGACCCCGAAAATGCCGCCCCCCAGCGGAGCCTCGAGGGGGCGCTTCAAACGCGCTACCTGGCGGGTGCAAAAAACGCTTCCGTATCCAGTAGCTACGCCACTCTGGACCTCCTCCAAGGGAGGCCCGAGCTAAAGATTCCCGAGGAGTCCCTCGCGAGCGACGAAATCCTCTTCGTCGAAGATGGCGAAGGGACGGCAACGTCCGGAGGCGCCACGACGGCGTTCAAGGGGGGGAGCATCCTCCCCGTTGCAAGGGGGACGAAACACGGAATCACGACCACCGCAGAAAAGGCCTTGTTTTCGCTGCGCGTGTTCGCTCCGATCCCCCATTGATGGCACACCGACCAGGGCCTCAACGCGTAAGTAAAAACCACGCGAGGTAGGCACCTACAATCAGGATTCCTGCCCCGACCGCGAGGACGATCAATCCGACCGGAGGGCCAGCAACGGGGGCGTCGCTGACAGGCGCGGCGCCGGCCGGGGCTCCCCCGCGATAGGGCGCTGCTGGAGCTGCCGGCGGGTACGCGGATGGGTGCGGCGGCGCGTTTGGGAATGCCTGCGGCGGCAGCTGCGACGGGGGTGCCCCGAGCGTGGGCGGCGCAGCGGCGTTCGCGGCTGCCATTGCGGCTTCGAAGGGGCTCATCTGTGCTGGCGGAGCGCCGACGGCACGCGCCGTTTCCGTGAGGCAAAATTCGAGGAGCTGCGCGTCTGCACGCCCTTCGACGTCGAAGCGAACTCGCATTTGAGATCCCTTGTCGCCAAGCGAGTTGTCGCCAAGCGTCCGGTACTCTGCCATCACGACGCGCGGCGGAATACCCGGATCCGTGATGCCATACTCAAACACAAAACAACGAATTTCACCGTTCGCTGCTCGCGCCAACACCGAGTAAAAAGGCTCACCAGGTGCCTCCGGGGTTGGATAGTAGACGGCAATGAGTGAGACACCATTGCGCGTTTGAAGGGCCTTCCCAAGGACGGCCCCCTCAATACCAATTCCTCGAACGGGCGCCTGAACAACCTGCCCCGCCCGTGCAAGCCACATCGACCAATTCGGCCCCGAAAGGTCCCCCCATACACTCGCGGGATCTACGGCGAGACGGCGCGGGAGCACTTGATGGGCGACGAGGTAGGCGGCGGTCGACACCCGACCGTCGCTACCACAACCGGCGTTCGGCGGGCGCGCATGGTGCCGCTTTCGTGTGCGCCGCCGAAGGTGCCCGCTGGTACGCTCCCGCGCGATGAAACTCTACATCCACCCCTTTTCGTCCAACGCCCGCAAAGCACGCATGGTCGCCCAGCACCTCGGCTTCGCCCCCGAGGAGATCGTCGTCGCGCTTGAGAAGGGGGCTCAAAAGCACCCGGAATTTCTTGCAAAGAACCCGAACGGTGCCGTCCCCGTCCTTGAGCACGAGGGCTTCTTCCTCCCCGAGTCCCACGCGATTCTCTTGTACCTGTGTGATCTCGCCGGAGAGACGCGCGCGAGCCAGGAAATCTACCCGCGGGACCGGAAGGCGCGCGCGGAAGTGAACCGGTGGCTCTTCTGGATGTCGAACCACTGGAGCCCGGCGATTGCCGGTTTGAACTTTGAGAACAATCTGAAGAAGCTTTTCGGGCTCGGCGACCCCGATCCCGCAATGGTCGCGCGCCACGAGCGGTTCTTCCACCAATTCGCCGCCGTACTCAACGACGAGCTAGGCCGCCACCGCTACATCGCCGGTGACGCCCTCACCGTTGCCGACTACGCGATCGCCGCGCCACTGATGTACATCCAGGCGGCACAGCTGCCGATCGCCGAATACGCGAATCTTCGCGCGTGGTTCGAAGGTATCGAGACGCTCCCCGCCTGGCAATCGACGAATCCCTTTTGACGCAATTTCGCCCCCTTCGGCGTGACGGCGTAGCGTCCCCTTATGGACGCCGCTGTCATTCTCCTCGTCGCCTCCGCCCTCTTCACGCTCATCCTCCTCGCAAAAGGGCTCCGCTCGATCACGCAAGGGACGATCGGCGTCGTCACGATGTTCGGAAAGTACCGGCGAATTCTCTATCCAGGGCTCAATTTTATGATCCCCTTTGTGGAGCGTATTCACCGGATGGTCTCCATTCAAAATCAATCAATGGAGCTCTCGTTCCAGGCGATCACCAACGACCAAGCCAATGTCTACTTTAAGGCGATGTTGCTCTACTCCGTGCTCGATCAGAACGAGAATACGGTCGTCAACGTCGCCTTTAAGTTCATTGACGAAGGGGCCTTCCGACAGACGATGGTGCGCACCGTTGAAGGGGCAGTACGTAGCTTCGTTGCAACCCGTAAGCAGACGGAAGTCCTTTCCCTTCGTGGAGAAATCGTCAGCTCGGTGAAGATGCACCTCGATCCGAGCTTGGAGTCCTGGGGCTACCACCTCATCGATCTCCAAATGAACGATATCGTGTTTGATGGCCCCGTTATGGAATCGATGGCACGCGTTGTAGCGTCCCAGAACCTACTTGCTGCTGCCGAAAATGAGGGGCAGGCGATGCTCATCACAAAGACGCGACAGGCGGAAGCTGAGGGGAACGCCATTCGCATCTCCGCAGATGCCGATCGCACCGCCCAGAAGCTCCGTGGCGAGGGGATCGCGCTCTTCCGCGAAGAGGCGGGCAAGGGCATGAGCCACGCGGTGAAGGAAATGGAGGCGGCAGGCCTCGATGCGTCACTGATCCTGTTCCAGATGTGGACGGAAGCGATGAAACACGTCGCCGAATATGGTCGTGGAAATATCATGTTCTTGGATGGTTCTCCGAACGGAATGGAGAAGACTTTCCAACAAATGGCGGCAATGCAGACGCTCCGTGGTGTCGTGCCGGGCAACGCCGATCCGCGTCCCCAGCGGTGAATCTCTCGCCGCCGAACGGCGGCAGTGTGTGCCGAAGAAAGTGGTTGATGAACCGGCCTTCGTTCTGCGATACTCGGGCTCCAATGCGCCGGTTTTCCTTTGCTTTTCTAGCCCTCTTCCTGATCGCATGCAGTTCGTCGAATGCGTCGATCCCCGTCGCCGATGCGGGGCCCCCCGACGCCGCCGAACTTCCGGACTCGCCGCTCGTCGAGACCCTCGACGGGATCCTCGCGCCCGAGTTCGAAGCGGGACGCTATTCCGGCGTGACGCTCGTTGCCGAGGATGGGCATGCGACCGGCGGTCGCGCCTATGGAATGGCGGATGAAGGGACCAAACGCCCGAATGATGCGCAAACGATCTTCCACATCGGCTCGCTAACCAAGCAGTTTACTGCAACAGCGATCCTCCGTTTGGAGCAGGACGGTAAGCTGACAACAAAGACCCCCGTCGCCGACTTTTTTCCCGAACTGTCTCGCGCCAATCTCGCCAAAGAGAACATCGACGCGACGCTTGATGACTTGCTGACACATACCTCCGGCATCCCGCCGCTGGAGGCGACGCAAGGATTTCGGGACGGTGCCTTCCGACGTGCGTTTACCCCCGATGAACTCATCGCACTTATTAAGGATACGCCACTCGTAGCGAAGCCAGGAACGGTCTTTGCCTACTCGAATACCGGCTACCTCCTGCTTGCACGCATTGTCGAAAAGGTCTCCGGCAAGAGCTTCGAGAATTATCTCCAGGAGACTTTTTTCCGGCCGCTCGCGATGACCGATACGACAACGATCCTGTCGAAGGATCAGAGGGACCGCGCCGCGATCGGCTATGCGACCATCTCTGGAAAACATCAGGCGTTGAGTCAGATGAGCGCCTTCGGAGATCCCGATCTCACCGTCGCATTTGGCGCAGGAAATCTCAAATCGACCGCCCCCGATCTCGTCACGTGGAGTCGCGCCCTCGACGGCACGCGCGTCTTGAACGAGGCGCAAAAGAAAAAACTGTGGACTCCCCGCCTCAGTTCCTACGCCTGCGGCTGGGTGGTCGATGCAAAAGGTCAATGGCACAATGGAGCAATTTCGCCCCTCGGCTTCTACGCGCTTCTCGTGCGAACTCCGTCCTCGGGTCGCGTGACCGTGATTCTGTCCAACTACGACTCCGACCTCCAGCCCCCGCGCCTTGAGGGGAAGCTGCTCGCCGCCGCCGAAGGGCCCTAGTCGCGTTGGGTCCGAACATTCGTTCGTCTGCTTGCTTCCATCGGCGGGCCGTGGCAAGGAGCACACACCGATGGTCGGCCCTTCCTGGCGCCTCTGGCGCGCGCTTTTCGCGATGTGCGTGGCCCTTGCGGCCTTCGCCGCGACAGGCCGTGCGGATGCGTTCTCTGGGCCCGATTCGGTCGACGCGATGAGCTATCGGGTCGCCCCCGTTTCCGCAGTGCCGGAGCCCCAGAAGGCAGAGGCGCCGCCGCAAGCCTCTGAAGGGATTGCGTTTCGCTGCGATGCGCGCGGCGCGATCACGATTGCCCCGACGGTCCGTTTGGAGTTCGGAAAAGCAAGCGTCACGGCCGCGGCCGACGAGTGCGTGGTCCGCTGCGAAGGCGGCTCCTGGGAACGCCCCCAAGACCGGCCGGCATCACCGCCTGCGGGCGACAACTTTGCCGCGACGTTCGGAGCCCTTCCGAGCGTCGTTTCCGCAAGCTGGGTGCCCGCAGTTCCGGCGGAGGCGGTTGGCCTCGGCGACGGTGCGAATGCAGCGCGCGGCCTCGAGCGCCCGCCGCGCCCGTTGGTTTGAGCGTCTCGCT
>JAAFHJ010000236.1 GCA_013298325.1 Myxococcales bacterium
GAGAGCTTGCGTTTCGTCGCGAAGAGCGAAAAGGTCCCAGCCGTGCTTGGACCTTTTCGCTTTTTTGGCGCCCCGCTCGCCCTCGCTTCGTGGACCGCCCTCGCCGGATGCTCGGACGTCCTCGGGACGACGACCAACACCACAACGGCGACCTCCGCCGACGCCGTCATCCTGGACGCGGAGACGGTGACTGCCAAGCGCGGTTGCAGTGCGGCAAAGGGTGCAGTCTACAAATACGGTGTCGCGTTGACCTTCGCGCCGCGAAGCGACGAGCCCGCCACGAACCGCGCGGCCCAGGCGGGGATCTTCGATTGTTTTGCGGACGGAAATTTCCTCGTCGGCGAGGCCCCGATCTTTGGCGAAGAAGACGTTGTTCTTCAGGTTTTTGCTTGGGATGCGGACGGTTACGCGGCGCAAAAGACGGCAATCGAGCAGGCGACGTCGGCCGCCGATGATGCCGCCAACCGCTGGGCGCCGACGGCGCCCACGGCTCGCTACCGCTGCACGGCGACCCGCGTAGCCGGTCTCGAAAGCCGTCCGGTGTGCACGCCGGTCGTGACACAGACCCCCTGACCGGACGCTGCATGTTCCGCGGGGGACGGTGCTAGGGTCCCGCACATGCTTGAACGCGCGAAATGGGCGCTGTTGCGCCTCCCGACGGTCACTCGCATCCTCGCGTTGCTGCTCGGAATCCTCGGCGTGGCTGGGGGGCTAACCGCGGTCTGGCTCCACGACCCGCGATTTACGGCGCTCCTCGTCTACGATCGCAGCGCGCTTCTGCACGGCCAGCTCTGGAGACTTGTCACCGGGCACTTCGTCACGATCGACGCAATTTCGCTCGTTTTTGGCATCCTTGGCGTCGTCTGGTTTCTCGCGCCCGTGGAGAGAAGCTTTGGAACGGCACGCACGGCGCGCTTCGTCGCCGGCGCCGCCCTTGCGAGCTACGTCCCCCCGTTCCTTCTTGGCTTCATCGCCGGCGACCACGAGATTCTCGCCCCGCATATCTTGGCAGGCCCCTTCGCTGTTCTTGAAGCGATCTCCGTCGCTTGGGCGCTTGAGAATCCAGACGCGACGCTCCGAATCTTCTTTTTCTTGCCGGTGACCGGCCGCCAATTTGTGTGGGTCACGCTAGGCATCTCGGTGATCGCGCTGCTGTTCGGCTCCCCGATGGCCATCCCGTCGATGAGCGCATGGGCCTTCGGAATGCTGTTTGCGGGGAGCCCGTCCCTCGTGCGCCGGCTCTTTCTCGACCGGAAGCTTGCGCGCCTCCGCGCTGAGGAAAAGCGGGAGCTCGGCGCGCGCCTTGCCAAAGGTCGAAAAGATGGCCCCGACCTCCGTGTGGTCTACGGTGGTCTCGTCGATCCATCCGACAAGCCGAAAGACAAGCGCCTCCTGCACTGAGACAGTGCCTCGTTCCCATGTCTGTTCAATCCCCACGACCTGGCGATTCATCGCGAAATTCTTCGTCAACGACGGAAGCCCCCCCATCGACGGTCGCGCGAAATGCTCCCCTCGGGGTGTTCGACTCTGGACTTGGCGGACTGACGGTCGTTCGTGCCTTACGGTCCGCACTCCCAGATGAAGACATTGTGTATTTGGGCGATACCGCACGTGTCCCCTACGGAACAAAAGGGCCAGAGACGGTCATTCGTTACGCCCTCGGCTGCTCGCGGCATCTTGTCGCGCGCGGGGTAAAGGCGATCGTCATCGCCTGCAACACCGTGAGCGCGGTCGCCCCCGACCACGTTCGTGCCGCGCTCGACGTGCCGGTGCTCGGCGTGATCGATCCGGGCGCCCGCGCCGCCGTCGCCGCGACGAGTTCGGGCCGCGTCGGCATTTTGGCGACCGCCGGAACGATCGCATCCGGCGCCTATCCGCGCGCAGTAGCTACACAATCTACGCGCGTTGAGGCGATCGGGCAGGCGGCACCGCTGCTTGTGCCGCTCGCCGAAGAGGGTTGGCTTGAAGGCGACGTCCCGCGCCTGGCGGTCGAGCGGTATCTCGCCCCACTGGCCGACGCCGGTGTCGATGTCGTCGTCCTTGGCTGCACCCACTATCCGCTCTTTCGCGACCTGATCGAACGCGAAGCCCAACGAATGATTTCCCCAAACGTTCGCATCGTCGACAGCGCCCGCGCCACCGCCGACGACGTAGTCGCCTTCTTGAACGACCGTGGTCTGCGTGCCGATCCGCGGCCAACCGGTGGGAGCATTCGCGTTTGTGTTACCGATCGCTCAGGTCAGTTTCATGCAATCGCATCTCGGTTTCTTGGAGAAGCAATCGAAGCGCCGGAACTCGTCGATCTGTAGAACATTCTGCCGCTTTCCGCGCGGCAAACTCGCCAGAAAATCACGCCAAGCGGTAGGTCTTTCTAGAAGAATCGTTCAGAAACGCTCACCGTCGTGACGCGTTGCATCGCGATCGTTCTTTTTTGTCTCACCGCGTGCATAACTTTTCCCCAACCGAAGGTTCGGGCCACATAATGCGGCAATGCCTTGGAAGTTGCTCGGCGTAGGAAACGCGCCGTTGTCCGCCGCCCTGGGTGCACTTGCACCCGAAGAGCGGCTGCGTTTGAGTCGCCTTGTGGATGAAGTCGGCGGTCAGGCCCGACTGCACCCGTTCCCGCTAGCCCTGGAAAGTTGCCTGCTGGAAGCTGCGCAAGCGGACAACGTCGCCCTTTACCTCGCGACAGAAGACGCCCTCGAACTTGTTGCCTCACCAACGTTTCTTGAAGCCGATCGCATCGTGTGGGGGACCGTTCCGACCGATGCGCTCGTAGGCGTTGCGGCGGCCCACCGTCGCAATCAACCAATTTACTTGGTGCACCAACAATCGGAAGACCTCGACGACGAGGCCTTCGCCCGCATTCCCGCCTTCGACGCATTTGCCGCGGTAGCCTACCTCCCCTTTGGAGGCCGCCAACGGCGCGCGACGTCTTCGGTCCTCCCCGATGAGCCTCGCGGTGCCGAGGACGATGGCGCAGACGTACGTCGCTCGTTCCCGCCAATCGCCTCCGGTGCCCGGCGCACGGGGAATGCTCCGCGCGGAGTCCTGCTCCTGGGGTTCCATCGCGCCGACGCCCTGCTTCCGAGTGCCCGCCCCTTTTACGAAACGCTCGCAGCACTGTGCGCAGCGCTCCTTCGATCAGAACCCGGGGACGAACATCCAGAAGAACAAGAACTTCCGGTCGTCCCGGTTCCCGCACCTCCAGCGCCACTCTCCACGCGCACGCGCGGAGCGGCGCCGATTACCGTACGGTACCCCGAGAGCCACGCCGAATTGGCGGCGGTCGCCGAGGGGGTCGCTCATCGCTGCAACAATCTCCTTTCCAGCGTGGTCACTCACGTAGAATCGTTGCGAGAAACCCTGCGCCGACCGGAAAGGGGCGAGGCGAATCAAACATCGGACTTCGAGACGCTCCCCCAAACTCTTCGCCCTGAATCGAACAATTTCGAGAGCGTTCGCGATGCGCTCGACGGAATAGATGCGGCGGTTCGGAGTACCGCGCGAGTAACGCGCGACCTTTTGTTCTCTGTCGGCCAGGGGACGCTGACAAACGGTCCCATCGCGCTTATTGAGCTGCTTCATGAAGCGGCCGCCGACGCGTCCGCACCGCATATTTCCTTTGAAGTAGCAGAACTTAACACCAACGATGCTGGCCCTGCGATCGTCCGCGGAGACCGTGCGGCACTTGCCGGCGTGGTCGGGCAGCTCGTCGCGAACGCCTGTGAGGCGTGCGACGCCCACGGCGGACGTGTCCTCCTTCGTGCAGGGACGACGACGCTCGACGACCTCGGAGGCGTCCAGCACGAACCGGCCGCCTTCTTCGAGATCCTCGATCAAGGGCATGGAATGACGCCGGAGACGACGGCGCGAATGTTCGACCCCTTCTTCTCGACGAGATTCAAAGGTCGCGGCCTCGGACTTGCGGCAACTTTAGGGATTGTTGCCTCCCACCGCGGCATGATCCACGTCGACAGCCGTCCCCAGTTCGGAACGCGCATTCGTGTCACGCTACCGACCGACCCCGAACGGATGCGCCCGACAGTCCCACGCGCGACCGGCCCAGTACGGAGTGCGATCGGCACCGGCGGGCGTTTGCGTATTCTCGTTGCCGAAGACGATGCGCCGCTCCGAAATGCGTTTGTACGCATTCTTCAGCGCGAAGGTCATGACGTCCTCTCCGCGGAAGACGGCGAAGCGGCTTGGGCCCTCTACTCCGCCGACCGTGGCGCCATTGATTTGCTGATTGCCGACCAGACGATGCCGCGCCTCGAAGGGGTCGAGCTGGTCGCGCGGGTGCGCGCGGAAAATTCTGATCTTCCTGTAATTCTGGTGAGCGCCGTCGTCGGCTCCGAGCTACGAGCGCGCGGCGCTGCGCTCGCGGTACGGCATGTGCTCGCGAAGCCGCTCTTCCCACGGGAACTCTTCAAAGCAATTGCGGAGCTCACGGCGCCCGGTCCCCTCGCCGCTCACGGGTAGAGCCTCTGCCAGACCAGCAACGCCTCGCGTTGAGTCGCAAAAGAAAGAGCCACCCGGGACACTTCCCGAGTGGCTCTTTCACGTTAACGAGCTCGATCAGTTCGAGGAGACGATTGCGTCGACCGGCTTCGGCTTCGGCATTTCCTCGAGGGCAGCCTCAAGGACGGTGTCGAGCTTCGACGCGGAGATGAACTCGAGTGCGTCCTTGACCTCCTGGGGAACCTCCTCGAGGTCGACCATATTGCGCTCCGGTACGACGATCCGCTTGATGCCGGCACGATGGGCCGCAAGGACCTTCTCCTTGAGACCACCGATGGGGAGCACGCGACCGCGAAGGGAGATTTCGCCAGTCATCGCGACGTCATGGCGGACGCGAATCCCGGTGAGGAGCGACACAAGCGCGGTGAACATCGTCACACCAGCCGAGGGGCCGTCCTTCGGCGTTGCGCCGGCCGGAATGTGAATGTGGATGTCGCTCTTGTCGAGGAAGTCCTTAGCAATTCCAAGACGTTCCGCGTTCGTACGGACGTAGGAGAGGGCCGCCTGGGCCGATTCCTTCATGACGTCGCCGAGCTGGCCGGTGAGGGTCAGCTTGCCGGAGCCGTACATCTTCGTCGCCTCAATGAAGAGGATTTCGCCGCCGACCGACGTCCATGCGAGGCCGGTACAAACACCGGTCTCCGAGGTGCGCTCGGCAACTTCACTGGTGAACCGCGCCGCTCCGAGGATGTCATGGACGTCCTGTTCGCTGTCGATCGTACGCGGATTGGTGTCCCCCTCTGCGATCTTGACCGCGACGCCGCGAATCAAACTCGCGACGTTCCGCTCCAAGTTACGAACGCCCGCTTCACGGGTGTAGCCGTCGATGAGCACTTCCAGCGCGCGGTCGGTGACCGTGAGCTGGCTCGGCGCGATGCCGTGCTCTTCGATCTGCTTCGGAACGAGGTGCTGACGAGCAATGCTCAGCTTTTCGCGGCGCGTATACCCCGGAATTTCCAGGACTTCCATACGGTCACGGAGCGGGGCCGGGATCGGGTCGATCATGTTGGCGGTCGCCACGAACATGACGTTGGAGAGGTCGTAGGGGATCTCCAGGTAGTGGTCGGCGAAGGTGTGGTTCTGCTCGGGATCGAGGACCTCGAGGAGGGCCGCCGACGGGTCGCCGCGGAAGTCGTGGCCCAACTTGTCGATTTCATCAAGCATGAACACGGGATTGATCGTCCCGGTCTTCTTCATGCCCTGAATCAATTGACCGGGGAGCGCTCCGACGTAAGTACGCCGGTGGCCGCGAACGGCCGCTTCGTCGTGAACACCGCCGAGTGAAATGCGATGAAACTTGCGGCCAAGTGCGCGGGCAATGGAGCGCCCGAGGGAGGTCTTGCCGACGCCGGGCGGGCCAAGGAGACAGAGGATCGGCCCCTTCTTGTCCTTCTTGAGCTTGCGGACGGCCAAGTACTCGAGAATGCGCTTCTTCACCTTCTCAAGGCCGTAGTGATCCTCATCGAGGACCTTGCGAACCTGAGCAATATCGAGGTTGTCCGGGGTCGCGACGTGCCACGGCACATCGAGAATCCAGTCGAGGTACGTCCGAACCACCGTGTATTCGGCGGAGCCGACCTGCATATTGCGCAGGCGCTTCATCTGCTTCTTGGCGACCGTCTCCGCTTCCGTGGGGAGGTTCGCCTTTGCGATGCGCTCCTCAAGGCCATCGAGATCGCCTTGATCGCCATCATCTTCGCCGAGCTCTTCCTTGATCGCCTTCAGTTGCTGGCGGAGGACGTACTCGCGCTGATTCTTGCCCATCTCCTCTTTGATTTGCGAATTGATTCGTTCGCGCATCTTGAGGATTTCGAGCTGCCTCGTGAGGAGCTTGAGCACCTTGCGGATACGCTCCTTCACTTCGATCGTCTCAAGAAGCTGCGCTTTTTCTTCGACGGGGGCGTCGAGGTTCGCGGCGACGAGGTCGGCAAGGGGCCCCGGGGACTGAATCGAATCAATCAGGGAACCGGCCTCGCGCGGGAGCTCAGGCATCAGCTGAATCACCTGACGGGCGATGTCGCGGAGGCTCATCGAGAGCGCCTCGGCTTCATCGTCGTCGGTGCCCGTTTCCTCCAAGCGCACAACCTTCGCCTTCATGTACGGCCCCGACTGGGTGACGTCCTGAAGCTTGATGCGCGTAAGCCCCTGAAGAATCAGCGAATAGTTCCCGGAACTATGCTTGAGCGCCTTGAGAACACGTGCCGCACAGCCGACGGGATGGAGGTCATCAGCGCCGGGGTCGTCGGTGGCAGGGTCTCGCTGGGCGAAAATCGCGATCACGGGGGACGCGAAGTTGTCGAGATCCTCGACGAGCGCGACCGACTTCTCGCGCCCCACGTCGAAGGGGGCGACCGCTCCCGGGAAGAGAACGGCGTTGCGAATGGGGAGGACCGGGAGCTCGTCGCCGAATGCGATTTGCTCGTCGTCGGGGGTCTTGCCCTTCTTATCGGACATCGGTTTTTCCTCGGCTAAGGCGGAGAGAAGCGGTGGCCTTACGCATCAGCGGCGATGCGCAGGGCGGGAAATCCGTCACCGCCACTGTCGATGGCGACGGAGAGTTGGAATGCACGTTACCGGCCCCGAGCAGGGCGTACAGCAAAAACGGCAACGGATCACAGCAGGATGCGCACCGTAACCACGCACAGACCGGTGGGAAGGCGTGGGGAGGCGTTTCGCGGCAAAGTTGTCGCCCGTCGCCCGCGCGGCGTAGCTTCGCCCGGCATGGAAGCCCGATCTACGCCGGTTGCCGTTCGCATCCAACGCCCCGCGGCAACCGTAGATGCGTTTCTCAGGACCGATCGACGCCTTTTCGGACGAAAAACAATCGCGCTTCCCGGCGCGCCGTCAAAACCCGTTGGGGCGATTCTACGTTTTG
>JAAFHJ010000237.1:0-3324 GCA_013298325.1 Myxococcales bacterium
CGACGTCGGAACCGGGTCGCCGCCGGCAAGGAGCTCCGACTTCATCGAGACGCGGACGCCGTCGTCGACGAGGTGCGATTCCTTGATGAGCTTCCCGTCGCGCTCGTGGCGGATGTTGGCGACGATCTTTCCGCCCTCTTTGGTGTACGTTACATGGAGTTCGTCGCCGCCATGGGCGTAGGTTCGCGTGACGGGGCCGCTGCCGACCGGGTTGCTCCCCGAGTAGAACTCGATCGTGTTGAAGATCACGAAATCGAGGAACCCGGCGACCGCGTAGACGGGGACGATCACGAAGACCCAGGTCACGAGGCTCTTGAGCACCTTGTTGCCGACGCCGTCGTTGATGCCGTAGACGGCGCGTACGAGCGCGAATTTGCCGAAGCAACCGGTCTGCGAGACGAGCGTGAGGGCGGTGAGGGCGGCGAGGCCGAGGCGGTGTCGTTTCATAGCCTCGATCGCTACTTCAATCGCGCCCCGCCCCCAATGAGGCATCTTTGCAGCAATCGGTTGCGGCAGTGGTGCAGTGACGCCGGATCGGACAACGCGTCGCCGTGAATACGCAAAAAAATGCCTCCGAGGGGACCCGGAGGCATTTGCTGATTCGTCTATCGCGGGCAGGGGGCGCCGCGCGCGCTCACGCTTTGCGGCCGTAGTCGCGGCCGAAGCGCTCGAGGAATTCCTCATAGCTTCCGCCGAAGTCGTTCACCTTGGCGCCGTCGTCGCTCGGCGTGAGCTCGACGATGCGCGTGGCGAGCGAGTTGACGAAGTGGCGGTCGTGCGCGACGAAGACGACCGTCCCCTTGAAGAGCTGGAGCCCTTCAATCAGCCCTTCAATCGACTCAATGTCGAGGTGGTTGGTCGGTTCGTCGAGGATCAAGACGTTGTGCTTGAGGAGCACGAGCTTCCCGAGGAGCAGGCGTGCGCACTCGCCTCCGCTGAGGGATGAAGTGTCTTTCAGCGCCTGATCGCCGGAGAAAAGCAGGCGGCCGAGGACGCCGCGGACCTCTTCCTGGGGGCGGAGCTTGTCGAACTGGTAGAGCCACTGGAACGCGTTCGTCCCGGCGGCGGTGCGGCCGAGCGCTTCGTGGTGGTCTTGCGCGAAATAGCCGACGTTTGCGTCGAAGCCCCAGCGGACCGTCCCATCATCGGGGACCGTCGGCGCCTCGCCCATCAGGTCTTTCGTGTCGAGGGCGCCAACCATGAGCTTCAAGAGCGTCGATTTACCGACGCCGTTCGGCCCAATGATCGCCACGCGATCACCGCGATTGAGGTTGAGATTGAGCTTGTTGAGGACTTTGCGCGTGGTGCCGTCGTCCTGAACGAAGCTCTTGGTGACGGTTTCCATACGGAGAACGTCACGGCCTGAGGGCTTCTCGAACTCAAAGCGGACGAAGGGGCGCACGAGTGAAGATCGTTTGAGATCCTTCACTTCGAGCTTATCCATTTGTTTCAAGCGCGACTGAGCCTGCTTGCTCTTCGACGCGTGGGAGCCGAAGCGATCGACGAACTGTTGGAGCTCGGCAATCTTCTTCTTGGCCGCCGCATTCTGGGCCTCCGCCTTCTTGCGCTCGTCGTACTTCTGCTCGACGAAGTCCTCGTAATCACCGGTATAAACGGTGATCGTCTGGTAGTCGACGTCGGCGACGTGGGTGACGATCGCATTGAGGAAATGGCGGTCGTGGCTGACCGTCACCACGAGGCCCGGGTAGCCGATGAGGAACTCTTCCAGCCAAGCGATCGACTCGAGATCGAGGTGGTTGGTCGGTTCGTCGAGGAGGAGGACATCGGGCGCGCCAAAGAGCACCTGAGCAAGGAGGACGCGGAGCTTGTAGCCGCCGCTCAAACTGCTCATCGTGTCGTTGTGTTTGCGCTCGGGAATGCCGAGGCCGATGAGCAATTCGGCGGCGCGTGAGTCGGCGGTGTAGCCGTCTTCTTCGCCAACGACGCCCTCAAGCTCGCCGAGACGCATGCCGACTTCGTCGGTGATCTCTTGCGTGTAGAGGTGCTCTTTCTCCTGCATCGCCGACCAGAGCCGCTTGTTCCCCATGAGGACGGCGTCGATGATGCGTTGCTTGTCGTACTCGAAGTGGTTCTGGCGGAGCACGCCGAGCCGCATATTGCCCGGGATCGTGATCGACCCCTGGTCGGTCTCTTCGTCGCCGCCGAGCATCTTGAGCAGCGTCGATTTGCCGGCGCCGTTCGCCCCCGTAAGGCCGTAGCGCTTGCCGGGATCGAACTGCATCGTGACGTTTTCGAAGAGAATCTTCGGGCCGAACCGCTTCTGGACGTTGTCGAGCAGGATCATCGCGGGCGCCCCTACAACAATCGCGGCGCGCTGTCTTCCCCCCGATCCTCGGAAGCAAAATTAGCCGTCGTCGGAACGGGCGGAACGTGCGGGGAGCACTGTACATTTTCGCCCCTCTCGACTAGCGTCTCCGCGCTTGAAATCCGCTCACGGTTACGTAACCGGCCTCCTTGACCTTCCCGCTGCCGAGAGCCGCGTGGAGGCGCGCATGGCGTTCCGCGCGGCGATGCTCGGGCTCGCCCGTGGCGCCGAGGAGGTGGGGCCCGGCGTCCTTGAGGGGGTCGACGACACGAAGCTCATCGAGGCGGTGCAGCTCGCGCTTGGCAGCGGATTGTTTGACGATCTCGACTGGATGGCCGCCCCGGCCGCCGGTGTCGCCCTCTATACGCTCGCGACGGCGCTCCCCGCCGGGCAGGAGCAGCGTGAGCTGGGGCGCCGGGTCATCGCGCGCCTCCATGGCGGGAATACAGCGACGTTTTGCGCGATGGCCGAACAGATGGCGAAGGGGTCGGCGAAGGCGCTCTCAACGCCAGCGTCGCGGGCGCGGATCGCGCTGACCTTCGAACTACCGCTCGCGGCCGTCGTCGGCGATGGTCGCTTGGCCCTTGCAATTGTTGCAAAAAAGGAGCTTGCGAGCGAGTGGGTGCATCGTGCACGCACCGGCAGCTTGAGCGACCGGCGGCTCGCGGCTCGCATCTTGGAGCGCGCGGCTCGCGAGGCGTCTCGGCGCGCGAGTCAGGGGGATCTTGGGGGCGTTCGTACCTTCCAGAGCGATGCCGTTCAATCGACGATCTCGCTGCTTTTGGCAGATCGCGAAGGTCTTGTCTGGCGTGGCGTGGCCATTGTGCGCGGCCTCCTCGCCCCCTTCGTCCCCGAGTGGCAGGCGGAGGTTGAGTATTCGCTCGACCCTTCACTTTCCCCCGACAGAATGGCGCCGCGGGGCGACGTCGCTCGCGGCGCGAGCTGCGCTAGAGCCGGAAGCGGCCTTCCGTGAATTTCCGCGCATGGTCGCCGTCGCG
>JAAFHJ010000237.1:3334-7393 GCA_013298325.1 Myxococcales bacterium
AACGCGCCCCCGTATTTCTTCGCCGAGGCGCTCCTGGATGCGCGCAATGAGTTCGGCCCGCACCCCATCTTCGCCAACGTCGCTATTTCTGTGGTGACGTCGGTCGCGAGCTTGGCGACCCCCGCCGACGGGGAGGACGACTCCGCCCTCACGATCCTGCGCGAAGTTGTTCGTGATCTGCAGCGAACGAGCGGTGGACGTGACGACGAGCCGCTCCGCGATCAGCTCCGCCGGGCAGCCACGCTCTTCGCAAGCGAAGGGGCGGGGGCGGCTGGCGTGGAGGCGAAAGGGCTCTTGGAGGGGCTCACCGCCGCCGTCGAGGGGCTCGCGACGACGACCGCCGAGGAGGAGCGCGAACCGGGCCGCGCAGGCGCTCTCGCCCGTCGCACACAGGTGGCCGCACTTCGGGATGTCGAGGCTGCGCTCCTTGAGACGTTTGCGCTTCCGGCGCTGCTCCACCTCGCGCCGAATGCAACCGACGCGCGCGCCTACGATGCCGATCTCGACGCCCTCCGCGAGCGCGTCGCCGATTGGATCATTTCTCGCGAATCGTCGACGGCAGACGGATCCCATTTGGGGCTGCATTTTCGACGGCTTCGGGCGCTCCTACGCCTCGCCGACGGCGACGTCGCCGAGGACGACGGCAAAGAGGAGCTCCGCCAAGCGCGGCCAACGGGGACGGGCCGTCCCGTCGAGTCCCGAAGAACCCGCCATCGTGCCCGCTGGGTGCGGATTACAAAGGCGCTTCTTTCGAGGTTTCTTGCCGAGCCGCCGCAGGCACTCCGCCGCACCATTCTTGCCGCGCTCGCCCGTGCACTCGACGCGCTTGTTCGCACGGAAGCGAGCGACCGGGCCGACGCGTTCCTGCTCCTTGCGCTGCATGTTCCAAGTTCAAGCGACCTTGCAACGCTCGCCGAGGCGTCGCTCGACCCCGACCTCGAAGCGGCACTTGTGCACTATGCACGTTTTTCTCCGCGCGTCGAGGCGCTCTTGGCGAACGCGACCGAGGGGGATCCGGAAGGGGCAAATGCCACGCGGGATGCGCTTCTTGGCGCGTTTGAAAAACTTGGCGAAGATCTGTTTGCCGACGTGTCCGGCCGTGGGGATGCCCTTCGCGGCGTGATCTCGCGGCTCGCTTCGGCACTGCGGACGCTCGCCTCGGCCCCCTCGCTCCGTGCGCTGACCAGCGGGGCCGATGGCGATCCCCTCGAGCGTCTCGAAACGGCGCTTATCGGCCTCGCCCAGATGTGCGCGACCGCGCGGAGCCGTTTTGAAGCGGCGACCGGGCTCACGGTGCCGCCGCCCAATGCCTCGCTGCGAGCCCTCCTGGCGGGGGCGGTGGCGCGGGCCGATGGCGAGCGACAGCCGCTGCGTTCGACGGCGCTCCGCGAGTATGTGGAAGGCGGGACCCAGCGAATTCCTCGAGCGATTCGCTTGGTTGTTCAGCAAGTTGTGCTCGGGCTCGCCCGCCTCCGCCTCGATGTTGCCGTCGGTGCCGACGCGGACGTCGAGCGCAACGCGGAGCCGCTTCCAAGCTGGCTTCCGCCGCGGCGGACCCTCGGCGGTTTTTACGTGCTCCGGGCGCTCGGCGCGGGGGCGGTCGGCTCGGTGTTTCTGACGAGCCGCGTCGAAGAGCGCCACGAACCGGACGCGGAGCGTCTTGCGCTAAAGGTTCCTGACTATTCGGAAAATGCGGCGCGTGCCCTCTCGGAACAGGAGTTTCTCGAGCTGTTCCGGGCGGAGGCTTCGGCGCTCCTCGGGGTGCCGCCGCACCGAAATCTGGCGCGCTTCGTGACGTTTGATGCCGGCGCGAAGCCGAAGCCGATCCTCGTCATGGAGTACGTGGAGGGGACGACGCTGGAGCGCGCCCTCGCACAACGCTCGCTCACGGTCGTGGAGGTCTTTGAGGTTCTTTCGCAGATCTTGGACGGTCTTTCGTCGATGCACAGCGTCGGCGTCGCCCACCTCGACATCAAGCCTTCAAACATCATTCTGCGCGGGCAAGAGGGCGGGGGAGTGCGGCCGGTGATCGTCGACTTCGGCCTCGCGGGGCGCAAGCTCCGTGCCGGCTGCGCCACCGGAAATTATGGGGCGCCGGAGATCTGGAGTGCAACGACGGCCGAGGCGCTTCGCCTCTCGCCGCTCGCCGCAGATGTCTACGCGTTTGCCTGTTTGACCTACGAAATGTTCACCGGCGAAGTCCTCTTTGACGGACCGAACGACATGGCGATCATCGCGCGGCATCTTGCGCACGACGGTCTCCCGCCAGGGCTGCGCGAACTCCAGAAGCGCCGGGAGGCCGAAGGGTTTGTCGAGCTGCTCTTTGGGGCGCTCCGGCGGGACCCGTCGGCACGATCTTCGGTGGCCGATCTTCAGCGTGATTTCGGGCGGTTGGCGCGTGGGTGGCGGGGCCAGGAGTGGCCGCTCCTGTGACGGTCGTCGGACTTACGCCACTCGCCGGGGAGCCGGCCGCCAACGGCGACGATTGCGTCGCCTGTGGGCGCTGCTGCCATCATGGGCCGCAGACCGTCCACCTCCTCGAGAGCGACGAAGTTCGCATGGGGAAAGCGTTGCCGGTCTGGACCGAGCTCCACCCGCCCTATTTTCGGTTTGTGAAGAATGAAGGCGAAGCCTGCGGGGCGCTCGACCGTAGCGTCCCTGGCCACTACCCTTGTCTTATCTACGCCATCCGCCCGGAAGACTGTCGCATCGTCGAGCCGGGGTCGCCTTGCTGTCTTGAGGCGAGAAGGCTTGGAAAACTGGGGACTTCTGTCGAATTTAAGCGACCTGCAAGCGGCGACGACCCTGGACAGGGGCCTAGCTCTTCGCGCTGAGGCCGCCGCCGCCCCACCGGGACGAACGGCACACGCAGCTCGCGCAACCTACGTAAGAACCGGCCTTCATCGGCTCGGCGCGCGGGTCGATGTCTTACGAACCTTTCGGAGCAACAATGCGTTCCATCAAATGCCTCACTTTGGGGAATTCGTGCGTGCTACGCCTCCTCGGGCTCGCGTTGCCGGCGACGATCGCCTGCGCAGGCCCGATGGACGTCCGGGAGGTGGTTTCGCCCCAGCAGGCCTACGCGGCCGGCGTGCAACCGCGGATGCGTGTTGAGGCGATCGACATCGATGGCGCACGCGTTCCGCTGCCGATTGGAGCCACCCTCGCGAAGGACGGGCTCCACACAGACGGGCCGCTGGAGCACTTGACGGCGCCTGGCGACGAGCTCCTCAGCGACGGCGATGGCGTGCTTGTTGGCGTCCGCGCGAGCGATGGGAGCGAGGTCCATTTTCAGCCGGGGACGGCAAAAGTGCTGGCCGATCGCGTCGTTGGGCAAGGCGTCGCCGGCCCGCCGACGGAACTCCCCGAAGGGGCGCGCGCCGTTGTGTTCGGGCGGTTTGCGCCCGGCGAGGAGCTTCCGATCGGCGGCGCCATCGAGAGCCGCCGGGCGACGCCACTGCTCATCGTCGGAACAACTGTGTTTGCGCTCGGTTACATCCCGTCGCTCGTCGTCGCCGCCGAGAGCAAGCAGTCGGCTGATGCGTGGCTCGCGGTGCCGATCGTCGGCCCCTGGGTCGACCTCAGCAAGCGCCCGAGCTGTTCAATCCCTGCCGGAACGCCAGCCGGCCTCGACCCGTGCAAGCCGGAGGCGGCGGCGCGTGTCGCGGTACTCGCGGTCGGCGTTGTTCAGGGAATTGGCGCGCTTTCGTTCCTGTTCGGGCTCCCGAGCCACTCGGTCCACGTCGGCCGCGACGGCCGCGAACGGGAAGCGCGGCGCTCCGGGCCGAGCGTCGGGGCGGCGCCTTGGGTCGTCCCCGGCGGGGGCGGTGCGACGATCGCCGGGCAATTTTAGGAAGTTACACGCGGCGGGCGACGACGACCGGCACCGCGCGCGCCAGCGCCTCGTCGATCGGCGTCGCGAGGGCGAGGAGCTCTTCGGCGAGGGGGCCATCGGCGCGGAACATCCGCGGCCGCAGCTTTTCGGAGGCCGCTCCGGGGACTTCAATCCGCTCATCAATCGAGATTTGGACGCGACCACCGTCGCGGTCGACGAGGATC
>JAAFHJ010000242.1 GCA_013298325.1 Myxococcales bacterium
GCCACCGTACAAATTGAAGACGAAGACGGCCTCCAGAAGGTCTTTCAGCTCGTCGGCCGCGACGAGATCGATGCAAAGCTCGGGAAGATCTCCTTTGAGTCGCCGATGGGGAAAGCGATGCTTGGGAAGGCGGTCGGCGACAGCTTCATCGTCCGGCGCCCGGTCCTCGACGCCGCCAACCGCCCGAAGCCGGGCGTCTTTGACGACATCGATTACACGGTGCTTTCCGTCCGGTATTCCTAGCTTCCGAAGCGCGTCACGAGGGCGGTCACCCGCTTCACAAAGGCCTCTTTGTGGAAGCGCTCGAAGTCGTTCCACGTCGTGAGCGTCGTCGTATCGACGACGCGATCGAGGAACACCTTCCCGAACAGATGATCGATCTCGTGCTGGTAGGTCCCCGCGCTCAGTCCGCGGACGTGGAGATCGAGGTCGTTCCCGGCGCGATCCCACGCGCGCACACGTGCCTCGACGTGGCGCGGGACTTCGCCGCGTAGATTCGGCACCGAGAGGCACCCTTCGTAGTTGAGGAACGTCTCCGTGCCGAGCAGCTCGATCTCCGGATTGATGAGGATCGTGAGCGGAATGTTCGGCTTGTAGGGGTAGCGCGGATTGTTCTGCACATGAATCGCACACGCGGCGACCGGTGCATAGACCTGGTTCGCCGCGAGACCGGCCCCGGCGGCGTCGTGCATCGTCTCTACGAGATCGTCGAGGAAGGCCTGAAATTCGGCGGTCGCCAGCTCCTCGCGCGTCACTTTCCGAGCAACTTCGCGCAGTACCGGGTGACCAATCGTCGCAATCTTACGAATCGTCATGGACTTTCAGACCCATTTCTTATGGCGGAACCAGCCAAAAATGACGACGGCCGTTCCGAACATCAATGAAAGCGCGAACGGGTACCCAAACGCCCAATGGAGCTCAGGCATGCTTTCAAAGTTCATGCCGTAGACGCCGGCAATAAACGTCAAAGGCAGCATAATTGTGGAGATCAAGGTGAGCGTCTTCATCACCTCGTTCATCCGATTGGACTGCACCGAAAGGAAGACGTCGAGGAGGCTCGTCAAAAGCTCCCGGTAGCCGTCGGCGAGATCGGTCACCCGGGAGAAGTGATCGAACACATCGCGAAAGAACGGTTTGAGATCGTTGGGAATCTCGTCAAATTCCCCGCGACTCAGTCGCAGAAGGACCTCGCGCTGGTGGACGGCGGTCCGCCGGAGCGTCTGCAGGCCCCGCTTGAGCGAGAGGATCTCCGACATCAGCGCCTGCCCGCCGCGGGTGCCGGCGCGCGCGACGATCATCGCTTCAAGGCGATGAATTTCTTCATCGTAGCGGTCGACGAAGGGGAGGTAGTCGTCGACGAGGCGGTCGAGGACCGCGTGCGCGACCCACGCGATGCCATTCGCGCCCGGCTCGGCGACCACTTTCGCAAAGAGCTTCGGATTTCGGCGCAGCTCCTCCGCGACGACGTGAACGGAAGACGTTGCGTCGGTCGTACGCGTCACCAATAGGCGCTCGCCGAGGACGACGTCGACCTCTTGGAGCTCGGTCTCCCCGCAGCGATCGCCCGGCTTTACCGCATGGGCGATGATGTGGAGGTAATGCTCGAAGTCCTCGATTTTCGGGAGGTGACAGTCCTTCCAAATGTCTTCCACGGTGAGCGGATGAATCTGGAAGACCCGGAGCATCAGGTCGGTCGCTTCCGGCGACGATTCGGCGAGCTGGAGCCAGAGGTGGCCCCCTTTTTTGTACGCCTCCTCCATCGCCGACGCCGACGTCTCGACGCGAAGGGCGCCCGCCTCGTAGATGAACGCGCGCATCAGCGCTTTTCAGCGAGAATCAAGATCCGCGAGGCTTGACCACCGAAGAAAACTCCAGGAGTTTCGGTACGTCCGGAGACTTCCGCAACGCGGAACCCGGCATCATGGAGCATCTTCCCGAGCTCATGGAGCGCATAGACGCGGATCGAATACTCGAGCTCGCGGGAGCGCCCCCCCTCGATCATCATCGTCCGCTTGATCTTCATGCGGCTCGTGATCCAATCGAGGTTCATTTCGTCCATGCAGATGCAGCCGTCCCCCTGAAACCAGACGGACGACGGGCTGTCTTGGGCGACGAAATCGCGATTGATCACATCGAGGAGGAACTGGCCGCCGCGTTTGAGAGCCTTGTGGACGCGGGCGATTACCGCCTGGTTCTGACTCTCGTCGAAGTAGCCGAAGCTCGTGTTCCAGCAATAGGCGCCGTCAAACACGTCTTCAAAGGGCATTTCCCGCATGTCGCCCTGAAGGAAGTTGATCTTCAGGTTGCGCTCTTGCGCGTCGTCGGAGGCACGCGCAAGCATCGAGAGCGAGAGGTCGTAGCCGACCATCTGGTAGCCACGCCGCGCCATATCAATCGCGTATTCGCCGGTACCGCACCCCAAATCGAGGATCGCTGCCCCGGTTTCGAGCGCCAGACTTTCATCAATAAAGTCGCACTCACGCGTGAGATGGCCCCCTTCGACGGCCGGTGAGGCACGAAGGAAGTCATCATTGAAAAGTTCTTCCCACCAGGGGCGGGCTTTCCGCTTGCTCTCGGCGGCGGGCGTTTGAAAGCCCCCTGGCTCCGCGGCGGTAAGCACCAACGGAACGGCCGCCGGCGCTGCAATGCGGACTTTGGAGGGGACCGCTTGGCTGTCCGGGGAAAGCCCGGCCCCCGTCGAATCGACGCGCGACGCCGGCGGCTCCGATCGGGGCCGCGACGGGGCAAGCGAACTCGGAGTGGGCGCCGTTGCCGGCACCGGCGCAACCGGCTCCGGGGAACTCGGGAGGACAATCTCCCCGTAATCGGTAGGAAAATCGGTCGCTTCCGCGGAATCGACCACCGAGCGAGCACGCGCGGGGAGCGGGGGCGCCGCGGAGACGGGCGGCGGCGGGGCCGACGGCTTTCGCACCGGCGGCGGCGGCGCGCTTTCCAGCTCGGAGCTGTCGAGCATCGAGCCGGCCTTCGGACGCGCGCTCCCCTCGCCGGTGTCGACGAGCGACTTCGAACGCGGAATGGTCGGCATCGCCGCCGCACTGGCGGCGCCGAGTTCGCTCGCGTCGACGAACGACCGCGGACGGGGCGGCATCGGCGGCACCGAGGCGGCGCGTGGGCGCATTGCTGGCGCCGCGGGGATCGGCGGGACATCGGGGATGACCAGGTCGCCATCGGGCCCAATCCCCGGGCTGGTGAGCGGTCGGCGTGGCGGGAGCCCCGGCGCGACCGCGGGCGGATTCGGCGTGACCGAGGCGCGTGCGACCGGCGGCGGAGGCGGCTGGGAGGCGCGCAGAGCTGACGGCGCCTGCGTGGAGTTCACCGATTCTTCAAGCAAATCGGAGGCAAGTTCGACGACCGGCGCTTCGCTGCTCGCCGCGGCCGCCTCGACGACTTCCAGGTCGTCGAGGTCGAGAGCCTGCGTCGTCGCGAGCGGATCGGGAAGGAGTTCGGGAGGGACCGACGCCTTCGCCGGCGGGCGCGAGGAAATCGTCGAGTCTTCAAGCAAATCGGAAGCGAGTTCTTCCGGTTCGCCCCCCTCGGGGGCCTCCGGAAGCACCGGCGACGACGTGGTGCTGTCGAGATCGACGACGACGTCGATCGCCAGCGAGGATTCGTCGGCGGCCGGCACGGAAACGATCGGAACGCCGGCGATCGGAATGCCATCCGCAAGAGTCGACGCCGACGGCGGAGCCGACGCAGACGCGGAGGGCGGAGCGGGTAGCGGCGAAAAGCGTTCCGAGACGGCGGCCGGGACATCGATGACGATGCGGTCTGAATCGCCAGCGCCGTCGGTTTCGCTCGGAATCGGTGTATAAACAGTCGTTTCCGAGTTGTACCGCTTCGGTCCCGGTTTCGCGGCGAGCGCATCGTAGTGGCGATCGATGGCGGTCGGCGCGAAGGGCGTCCAGCTGTCTTCTGGGAGCTGGATCAGGTCGGCGTTGAGGGCCGGCATGCGCGTTGTGGCGTCGGCGTCGGAGACCTCTACCGTCGGCGCGACGATCGTCACGATCGGTGTGCCGGCGATCGGCGGGTGGGGGGCGACCACAAGCCCGCGTGGTTCGCGACGGGCGGCGCCCCCTTCGGCGGCCGTCGGAATGCGATCGGATTCGCGCGACACGCGCGCAGGCTCGCCGGCGGGGTCGGCTTCCCGCGCGGCCAGTTCCTCCGGATCGGGGCGGGAAGTCATCCGGTTTTCACGGCGCTCTTCGCGCGGACGAGCGGCTCACCGAGGCGGATCGGCCCTTCTTGGGCGACGAAGCGGTCAAAGCCGCGCGGCTCGAAGAGGCAGACCGCCGTCGATCCGAGGTGGAACTGACCGATTTCGTCGCCCGCTTCCACGGAAAGGTTGGGGGTGTGAACCCCCAGCGGAACGTCCCAGGCGGGGATGCCGCTCACCGTGATGCGGCCGACGACGATCGCGACGACCATAATGACGGCGACACGACCGAAGTCGGGATTTTCAATGATGATCGCGACGCGACGGTTGCGAACGAACAGGTTCGGCACGTGCTTGATGCCGATCGCGTTGACCGGGAAGTAATCGCCAGGAAGTGAGCGGACTTCCACGACGGTGCCGGCGACCGGCGAGTGGACGCGGTGGTAGTCGCGGGGCGACAGGTAGATCACGCAACCGCCGCCCCCTTCGTAGCGCGCCGCCTCGTGGGCGTCGCCGAGGAGCTCTTCGACGCGGTAGGGGCGCCCCTTGACGAGGAACGTGCGGTTCGCGTCGATGGTGCCGGTCGACTCGAGGCGACCGTCCGACGGGCTCACCAGAATGCCGGGGTCGGTCGCGATCGGACGCGCGCCGTCCTCCAAGCTTCGCGTGAAGAAGGCGTCGAAGCTCTGCCAGCCCCCCTTCTGAGCCGCTTCGTCGATGTCGACGTCGTAGAGCTTGCAGTAGGCGTCGACGACGCGCTTGCCGAGCTTCTCGGACCAGCGGATATCGGCCAGCTTGCCCATCGCGCGGCTGATGCGCGCGCGGGGGAGGACTCGGAGGATCTGCGCGGTAGCGAACGTCAACGCGGTCATTGCGGTCTTCGAGTCTCTGCAGGGCCGGAGGTGGGGGCGAACTCGCAGCCAAGTACCCGATTGGGTCCCTTCGGTCCTGCGAAAACGAAACGGTTTGCCGATGGTACCGAGGACGGCTCGAAAAGGTCAATTCGGTTTCGAAAGTTGTCAGTCGCCGTAGGGCTCGTTCAGCTTTCGCGCGAGCGCTGCCGTACAGAGCGGGCTGGCGACGTACCCTTCCGCAGCGAGCGATCGGCAGGCGGTTTCGACGCCGAGCGGGTCTTCGGCGGTCGCGGCGGCGAAGGAAGGCTCGACGCGTTCGGCGGGGCCGAGGCGCCCGCGCAACGCAAAATAGGGGCCGTGGGCGTCGAGGACGGCGGCAGGATCGGCCAAGAGGGCTCGCGCCTCCTCGGTTTTTCCGTTCGCCTCAAGCGCGCGCGCCCGGAGCGTTCGGAGGGCGGGGTCGTCTTCCGCTTTTCCGGCGATCGCGGCGAGTTCCGCCTGGGCGGCGGCGGCGTGGCCCCGGGCGAGGAGGAGGGTGGCGAGACGGGACTTTTCGCCAACCGGCTCGAGCGACGGATCTGGCTTCTGCTGGAGGCCGATCGTCGCGGAGAGCGGCGCGTTCTGGGTGGCGAGCCAGACGTGCCAGCGCTTGTCCCACTCGACGAGGCCGACGCCGGTCGCCGCCTTCATCGCCGCTTCGACGCGACCGCTCGCGGCCGTGCTCGCCGCACCTGCCCCCGCATCAGCGTTGTGGCCGGCGAGCGGCTCCGGTTCGTTCCGCAGCGCCAAGAGCACTTTCGCGACGGTCCCTTCCGGCTGCGATGCAAAGAGATACTTCACAAAACTCGTCACTTCCGCGAACACGACGACCGCCTGATCGGCCGACGGGAGCATCGCGATCGACGGTCCGAGCCGGTCGAGGGGGAGCGTCAACCCGAGCGTCTCGCCGCGCTTGGCGACCGCCTCCGGGGAGATGCGGGCGTCGTAGGGCCCCACCGGACGCCAGCGAATTTCTTGGCGCTTTGCGAGCCCTTCCTGGAGCCACAGCGGCGCGCGGTCGGCGGTCGCGCGGGTGACGGCGAGGTGGGTCAGCTCGTGGGTGAGCGTGTCGCGAAACGAATAGCCGTGGCGGGGGGCGCGCGGCGAAAGGAGCGTGACGCGGCCCCATTTCGCGACGGCGACGGTGCCGGTGGTGCGGGCCGATTCGTAGGGGAGGCCGGTCATCGCCGAGAGCGAAAGATGATCGCGGACGACGGTGATGCGCAGCGTCGACGGCCAGTCGACGCCGAGTTCCTTCGTGAGCATCGCCTTGGCGGCGATCGCCGTTTCCAGCAGCAGCGGATAGAGTGCTTCGTCGTCGGGATCTTGGAAGCGAATCGCGATGTTGCTCGCGGCGTCAAAGCGCTGCGGCGTCGCCGCCGTGACGCGGGCGCACCCCTGGGCGATCTCGAGGAGGTCCCTCGCGTCGGCGATCGGGGCGACGTCGGCGGCGCTCAGCAACTTCGCCGCCTCGTCGCAGCGCTCTTCAAAGAGGGCGAGGCGCCCGCGCTCCAGGCGCACCACCGGTCCGTCGCCGACCCGCGACGACGCGAGCTCCTCCGCCGCCTTCGCGAAGGAATGATCGATGATGTGCTCGTGGGCGGCGTTCAGCGAGCGCTGGGCCAGCTCGGTGGCGATGCTCGGCGGGGCGTCTGCTCCGTTGGCGCCGTCCGCCTGCGCGAGCAACGGCAACGCCAACACAGCGAAAACAGCTGCAATTTTTTGTCGAAAGTTCATCGCAAGAGCCCCTCGGCGTAGCGCTTGACGGCGTCACTGCGGCCGCCGGCGAGCCCCTCAAGTACGCGCCGTCGGAAGTCTTCCGGCCCTTTGTGGGCCTCTTTGCCGGGGATGTCGGCGTGGCCGGCCACGGTCCCGTCGCCGTCGCGGTCGTTCGGCGACTTCGGCGATTTTCCGTCGTTTCCGAGCGCTTTCTGCGCCGCCTCAAGGGCCGCCTGCGCCTCTTTTTGGGCCGCCTCCGCTTCGCTCGGGTCCCCTTTTTCGAGGGCCTTCTGGGCACGCCGCGCCGCCGCTTCCGCTTGCGCGAGGGCGTCGTTCGCTTGGTCCGGGAGCGCCTTCCCTTCCCCCGATTTGCGTGCGTTCTTCATGCGATCGGCGAGCTTCCCTTCTTCGTCGGCCCGTTTGCCGAGCTCGCCGCTTGAGCGTGCGCGGGCGGCCGCTTTTTGGGACTGCTCTTTCTTCTGGTCGGCGCTCCAACGCTTCGCCTCTTCGAGGGCAAAAAAAAA
>JAAFHJ010000024.1:0-3052 GCA_013298325.1 Myxococcales bacterium
CCAACTCGTGCGTGTATCTTGCAGATATTGGCGACAACGCCCTCGTTCGCTCCGAGGTCGTCGTCTACCGGATCCCCGAGCCGGAGCTCGCTGCGACCGCCGTCACCGCCGTAGCCTTTTCGTTCCGCTACCCCGATGGTCCTCACAACGCGGAGACGCTCCTCGCAGACGACAAGGGGGAACTTTTTGTAATCACAAAAGAAAAAACCGGCCCCTCGGTCGTGTTCTCCCTCGGAATTCCCTCGGACACCACGAGCGGGACCCCCGTCACCGCGACGAAGGTCGGCACGTTTGTACCGCCCGACGACGGATCCCCCTTGGTCACCGGCGGCGATTTCTTCCCGGACGCCGTCTGCCCGCGCCTCGTCCTGCGGACCTACAGCGATGTGCTCCTCTTCCAAGCGGCCGCGCCGCCCGCCGGACAAAGTGCGCTCCTCACGCTTCTTGGTGCAGGATACATCAAACTTCCGCCCCTCTTCGAAGGGCAGGGGGAGGCGGTTGCGTTTTCGACGGACGGTCGCGCCGTCTACGCGGCGGGCGAAGGGGTATCGGTCCCGCTCCACCGGTATCTCTGCGAATAAAGAAGAACGGCTGGTCGCCGACACCGTCGCGCGCCGCGCGCGTAGCGACTACTCCGTTCCATGATGGCCGCCGTCGATAGCAAACCCCGCAGCGAAGAACCGAACGCCCGTGGCACCCTCGGGACGGCCATCGCCATCTTCGTCGGCGTCGGTGCCGTCGTCGCCTATTCGCGGCTGATGCCCTCGGAGACCGAGCGGCTCCGCGGTACGGAAGCTCCCGATTTTACGCTTTCTATCGTTGCCAATGGGAGCGCCACCAACCCGCTCGCCGGGACCGAAAAGATGCATCTTGCAGAGACGCGCGGCAAGCCGGTCGTCCTCGACTTCTGGGCGAGCTGGTGCGGCCCCTGCAAGAAAGAAGCTCCGATTCTTCAGCGTTTGTCGGAGAAATACGCGGGGCGGGTGACCTTCGCTGCGGTCAACACGAGCGACGATCTCGACGGCGCCATCGGCGGCGCGAAGAGCTTCGGTATCCGGTTCCCGGTCGTTTATGACGGCGACAAATCGGTCGCCCAGCGGTTCGCCGTCCAGAGCCTCCCGACGCTCGTTGTCATCGGAAAAGACGGTAAAATCCATGCCGTTCGCGTCGGGACGACCGACGAGAAGGAACTCGCCGGCCTCATCGACGAGACCCTTTAACGGCGCAGCATTACTGGCTGTTGGCGGCGTTCGGCGTCGCTTTTCCGCGTCCGAAATTGCCGGTGCTCGAAGGGAGCCGGGACCAGGTCTCGCCGTCGAGGAGCGTCGCCGCCGGGTAGGCGACCGTCTCGTTCGTCGGCCCGAGCAGGTGGATCACATCGCCATCTTTGTTGGAGATCCCAAAGGTGATCGCGAAACAGAGGCGCGGCTTCCCGGGGCAGGTCACTGCGCCGGCGTCGGCCGGCTGCTTGGCGGCGACGAGGAACTCGCCGGGTGCGAGAATGGTTTGTGCGGGAAAAACAAGGGCATCGGAGGTCTTGGGGGCGCCGCCGTCCTTGTCGCCGTCGGTCAGCGAGTAGCCGTGGAGGTCGATGGGGGCGTCGCCGATGTTTGCAATTTCCACCCATTCATCCCCCTTGCCGGAGATCTCGTTGAGGGTGATTTTGCCGCTGCCGCCCGCCCCGCCGTCGCGCACGGTGCCGTCGCTCGTGGCCGCGGCGTCGCTTGCGCCGGAGTCCTTGCTGCCGCCGTCGTAGGCGGAGATGCCGTCGTTGCCGTCGCTGCATGCGCCGAGCGCGGTTGCGGCCCCCGCAAAAAGGAACGAAAGGCCCAAGAAGATACGTGAGGACTGCATATAATTCCTTGCGATCAATAGTGGAAGCGGGCGGCGACGGTTGCTGAGAGATTTCGTGAGGTCGGGATCTGCGCGAAATAACTCGCAGAAGAGGTGGCGAGTTCGCCGATGGCGTGGACCTCCGAGTGGCTCTCCACGCGCATCCCGAAGGACGCTTGGGTCAGCAGCGTCTGCGCCGTCTGCCGCGTGTCGAACTCGGTGAGCTGGCCGCGGAGGCCGAAGATCCACCGCTCGGAAGCGACGACGCGCAGGTAGGCCTCGAGGGAGTAGCCGGTCGCGGTGCCATCGATGTCGATGCCGCGCGCGTAGGTCGCGGCGAGGCCGGCGCGCGCCACCCCCCGTTGGTAGAAGGCCCCCACCGTCGCCCGATCGGCGCGGACGTCCAAGGCGCCGCGCGTCCCTTTTCGGAGGTAGGTTCCGAGGGTCAACCCGCGGAGGGGACCGCGCGGATCCGGCGCGACAACTACCGCTGCTTCCACGTTTTTTGCCCGGTTCTGTTCGCGCCGCGTGTACCCCTCGCCGTCGGTCCCGGCGATGAAGGCACGCCCGTAGCCTTTCGGGAACCAATAACTGCAGGATGCACCTAAATCGGCGGCGTCGATGAGACCGGCCGCTTCGACACCCGAGGGGCCGGTCACACGGAGGTCGTAGCCGCCGTCGAGCTGATCGACGAGGGGGAGCGGAATCATACCTGCCCGGAATTCCAGGTACTTGAGCGGTCGCCACGCGCCGTAGGCCTCGCGCATACGAAGGAGCACGCTGTCGCCGGCCGCGCCAAGGAGGCCACCGTCGGCGGTGCTGCGAACGCCTTCGACGAGCAGTCGTCCACCGACCCCGGCCGAAGCGGGCAGGTGGGCAACCTCCGTCGAATCGATGTGTTCTTCTGGGTCCTTGGATGTGCCGACCGTGAGCCCGGCGCGAATACGAGGGAGCTCAAAGCGGGAAAACCAGGGGCTACCGTCGCTCGGATGATGAGTGTATGTTGCACGAAACGTCGCGAATGCTTCTGCATCGGGCACGAAGGTGATCTTCGAAGCAGGCTCTGCGGGGGCTGCGCTCTGCGCCGGTTGCGTGGGCAGTTGCTGGGGCGCGGGCTCGTGGTCCACGGGACCCGAGAGTTGGAGCAGCAACGAAATCGTCGGAAGCATGGTTTTTTTCAGGGTCCCTGAAGGAGGAGAGCGAGATCGCCGCGGGCGCG
>JAAFHJ010000024.1:3062-21587 GCA_013298325.1 Myxococcales bacterium
AATACGAGGGAGCTCAAAGCGGGAAAACCAGGGGCTACCGTCGCTCGGATGATGAGTGTATGTTGCACGAAACGTCGCGAATGCTTCTGCATCGGGCACGAAGGTGATCTTCGAAGCAGGCTCTGCAGGCGCTGCGCCCACAGAGACAGGGGCAGAGGCCGTGGTTGCTTGTGTGGCCGGCAGCGTGGCTGGAGGCGCCTCGGGACCTGAAAGTTGGAGCAGCAACGAAATCGTCGGAAGCATGGTTTTTTTCAGGGTCCCTGAAGGAGGAGAGCGAGATCGCCGCCGGCGCGTTCGTTGGCGGAGGGGGGCTCCGCGGGGACGCCGAGCGTCGGCCCGAGCTGGGTCGTTGCATCTCGGAAGCGGGCCGCATCGTCGTGGGAGAGGGCGGCCAGGAAGAGCGCTTCGTCGGCGAGCGCGGCGGGGTCGAGGGTCGCACAGGGGAGGCGGTTGCCGGTGCTCCGATGGCTCCGCGCCACGAGTTGCCCAAGTACGCGGGCGGCAGCAGAGAAGCCTTCCGGCGATCGCGCAGCGCCAGTGAGCTTGGAAATGCGCAGACCGCGCTCGCTCTCGGCGGCGGTGCGGACGATCATCGGGAAGCCGTAGAGGTGCGTCGTCGCAAAATACCGGGTCGCGTCGGGGCGGCTCCAGGCGCGCGAAACCGCAGTGCGAATGCGGGATCCGACGTCGGTCGCTCGTTCCTCCGGCGGCACCCAGAACGGCAGGTTCGCGTCACCGATCTCCTTGAGCTCCACGATGCGCCGGCCGTCGGCGCCGCCATCGAGCAGCACGAGGAGGCGGACGCGCGCCCGGCTGGCGACCCCTTTTCCGAAGAGGCGGAGACCGCGTCGACGACCGTCGGGATCGGACCGGCCTCGGGCCGAGACAGCCACGCAGCGCCCGCAAGCGCCTCGGTGATCGCCGTTCGCGCGCCCGGCGGGAGTTCGACGTTCTTTTCCGTCGCGTCCGTCCGCGTAGCGGGAGACGGCGCGGCGTTCTTTGCAGTCGCGTCGTCGGGCAGCGGCCCTCGTCGAAAGCGATCGGGAGTTTCTAGATAAAGTTCAAGCTCTTCTCGTGCCGCTTTCGCCTTTGCCGCGCGTGCAAACAGGGCATCGATCCACGGAGCGCCGGTCCCGCCGACGACTTCGCCTTCGCCCGCTACCGCGGATCGAGGAACAACTGCAGCGATCTCACCGCCATCCAGCGCTTCCCGGTAGCCTGTGTATAATGCAGCTACACTTGCGCGCGCGAGCGCTTCCGTGGTCGCTGGCGCTTCGCCGTCGGGGGCCGATTCCCGGGCGGCAAAGGCGAGCGAAGTCGCGAGACGGAGGATGTCCCAACCGGGGGCGGCGCGGTCGGCAGCGTCGACGTCGTTGGCTTCGAGGCGCAGCGTGCCGTCGGCCGCTTCGAGGGTCCCAAAGTTTTCGACGTGCGGATCACCGAGGCTCGGCACCGTGATCGCGCCGCAGCGCGGAAACGGATTCTTCGCGATTCCTGCGCGCCAATCACGCGCCCAAACCGGGCCGGCACCGCGGAAATAGCCTTGCGGGGTCTCCGTCATCGCGGCGAGCTTTTCGGCCTCGAGGGCGGGGCGGACGCGAAAGTCGCGGTCGTCGGCCTCGCGGATCGCGGTCACCACCGTCGCCATGCGCGCTTCAAAGCTCGCCGAGCACCCGAGGGCACCAGAGAGAAGGACGGCGAGGAAAGAGCGTAGCGGTCGCATGGACACGCCTGCGCTACTGGCAATCGGAACCGAATTTCCCTTGGAATCGACGCTGTCACCAAGTTGTCGATTCGCTGCTACCTGGCCGCTTCACCGCCGCGGGGACCCACCGTCGCGCGTCGTCGTCGGCCCTTCGCGCGGGCGCCCAGCCGCCACCGTGGATCCGCAAAAGAGCGTCGTCGTTGAGAATTTCGTCGGTCGGCCCGTCAGCAACGACCCGCCCATCCTCGATGAGCAAGACGCGCGTCGCGAGTTCCAGCGCCAGGTTCGGATCGTGGAGAGCGACAACAAACGCAACACCACGTGCCGCTTCTTCGAGCAAAATCGAGGCAATACGCAGGGTCATTCCGGCATCGAGGGGCGCAAACGGCTCATCGAGGAGGACGACCGGCGTCTCCTGAGCAAAGAGCCGCGCGAGGGCGACGCGCTTCCGTTCGCCGCCGGAGAGCGTGTTCATCGGCCGCGCCGCTAGTGAAATGAGCTCAAAGCGGGCGAGGAGCGCCGCAACGGGGGCGTCGTCGCGGGGATCGTCGCGGAGGGACGGCGGGCGGTGAGGGGCGCGCCCCAAAGCGACCGCACTCCGCACGGAGAGCCCTTCCGGGGCCGGCTCCTCTTGGGGGAGCCAGGCGACGGCGCGCGCGCGGGCAGCGCCATCGAGGGCCGAAAAGGGGACACCGTTTACTCGCACCGCAGTGCGTCGCGCCGATTCAATTCCTGCAAGTGTTCGTAATAACGTGCTTTTGCCGGCGCCGTTTCCGCCGAGTACCGCAATGCGTTCGCCGCGCGCGATCGTCCACGGCGGCGATGGCGCTTCCGACGTCCGTCGCGAGGCGGGCGAACCGGTCACTTCCAGGGAAAGCCCTCCGGCAAGCATCGAGGATTGTTGAGATTCTGTCATACGGGGTCTGAGGCTTGCGTTCTCGTAAGGATCGCTCGGAAGGGATCGCTCCCTGCTTGACACCTTGCGTTGACCGGGGCGATGCTGCGCAGAAGCACGTTTTGCCGGGCGGGTCGCTTTCCCGAGGATGTCGTCGCCGCGCGCGCCATCGTCGGAGCCGTTGTCGGGTGGGCTGCTTCAACGGACGTCGCAAGGGAGCAGAGCTGTGGAACTCATCACGAAAATCGAGGCGCCGGCAAGGACCGCCGCAGAATCGGAAGCGGAGTCGACGCTCCCGCGTCGCGTCATCAAGCGTTACTCGAACCGCAAGCTCTACGACACGAAGGACTCCCGCTACGTCACGTTGCTCCAAATCGCCGAGCTCGTTCGCGCCGGCGACGAAGTCCAGATCATCGACAACAACTCGAAGGAGGACCTGACCGAGGTCACCCTCGCGCAGATCATCTACGAAGAGCAGAAGGCGAAGGAGAAGACCCTCCCGCTGAAGACGCTCAAAGACCTGATCCATCAGCGCACCGAGGACGTGCTCTCGTCGCTCCGCGAAGGCCCCATCGGGCGCCTTATTCCGGGGGCGCCGGGGAAGGACGGCGAGGTTCCCGCTGCCCTCGATGAGCAACCGAAGGCGCCGACGGTCGCGCCGAAGCCGTCTCTCGTCGATCAGGCGAAGGAGAAGCTCGAAGACATCCAGGGGGCGATCCAGTCGGGCATCGACGAACGTGTGAAGAAGTTCGAGGACTTCCAGCACACGATCACGCACACGATCCAGACGACCATCGACGAGCGGGTGAAGAAGTTCGAAGACTTCCAGCACACGATCACACACACGATCGACGAGCGCGTCAACGCGGTCCTCCCGACGGTGCTCCCCTGGCTCGAGCTCGAAAAGCAGGTAAAAACGCTCTCCGCGCGCATCGAGGAGCTTGAGGCTCAGGCGGCGGCGAAGGAAGCGGCCGAGGCGGCGAAGCAGGCGGCTCCGAAAGAGGCCCCTGCAAAGAAGAAGAAGTAGGTCGCTGTCACCGGGGGCCGGTCCGTTCGCGACTGCCAGCGAATTTAGGGGGGGGCGTCGTCGCGAGAGACGGCGGGCCCCAACGTCACCGGGGCCAAAAGCGCTGCAACTTGCGGCGCTTTTTTCTATTTTGCGGTCGAGTTTGCGCTTTTCGCAGCGGCGGGGAATAGTCCCCCCACCCCCATGGTCTTACTCCCTGTGGAACCTGCACACCGGATGGAAGCCGACGCCGCGATCCCCTTCGAAAAGGCGATCCTCGTGCACCTCGACCCGCTCTACGGCACCGCCTGCCGACTGACGCGGAACCCTGCCGAGGCCGAGGACCTCGTTCAGGACACCCTCGTTCGCGCCATGCGTGCGAAGGCCCAGTTCGCCGCGGGGACGAATCTCAAGGCGTGGCTCTTCCGTATCCTCACGAATACCTTCATCAATCACTACCGTCGTGGCGGCCTCGAACGCTCGGTCTTTGAAGGTCCCGACGCCGATCCGCTCTCCTTCGGGTGGGTCTCCGCCTCCTCGATGCAGAAGCTCCACGACCCGGAAACGGTGGCGCTCCGCCCGCTCGTGGAAGCGGAAGTCGGGCGCGCCCTCGATGCCCTCCCGGCCGATTTTCGCCTCGCCGTCGTCCTCTGCGACGTTGAGGAATTCACCTACGAGGAGATCGCGGAAATCATGGGGTGCCCGGTAGGCACTGTCATGAGCCGCCTTCACCGGGGACGAAAACTCTTGAAGACCTCGCTGCTTGAGCACGCGGTCGCCTTGGGAATCGTCGCCGAACCGCCGGCCGCCCGCCCTGCGAGCGAACCGTCGGCCCCCCTCGACCTTGCGTCCTACCGAAAGAAGCGCGCCGCGAACGGATGACCCCCGCCATGCCTCTCCCATCCGACTGCAGCCGCATCGTTGCGCTCCTCGGCCCGTCCCTCGACGGCGCCTTGGATACCGCATCGACCATCGCCGTCGACGAACACCTCGCCAGCTGCGCCGAATGCCGCGAGCAGCACCGCTTTCAGCAGGCGATGCGCGGCTCCTTGAAGAAGGTCGTTGGCGCTAGTGCCCACGCCCCCGACGATTTCCGGGCCCGCCTCGCCGCTCGTCTCTCGGCCGAATCGACGGAAGCTTCTGAAACAATTGAAGATGTCCCCGCCTCTCTAGCGTCTGCTGCGATCCCCATCGTCGCTCCCGAGGCGGCGCCGGAGCGAGAACGTTCCCGGTCGCGGCTCGCGGCGATGTCTTCGCTCCGCTCCTTCGCCCCCTGGGCGGCGGCCGCCGCTGTCGTCCTCGTCCTCGGCACCTACCAGCAGCACCGCTCGGCGGTTCGCCGGAACAGCGTCGATGGTCCCCTCGGCGACTTTGTCGCGGAGCACGCGCGTCCGTTGCCGCCGGAAACGAAAGAAGTTCAGGGGCTTGGAACCTACGTCGGCGTGCCGATTCACCCGCTCTACTTGAAGCGGATGCAGTCGGCGAAGTTCGTCGGCGGGCGGGTCCTCCCGGTGCAGCACGAGCGCGCTGCCCAGCTCCAGTACGAAGTGGCCGGCGCCTCGGGCGGCCGCGTCAGCGTCTTCATCTACGATCCGCGCAAGCTCCAGATCGACGCTTCCGACCTCGCAGCCCGCCAGCACGGCGCCTCCGAAGTCCGCGTCGGTCGCGCGAATGGCTACTCGGTTGCGGTGAGTGAGCGTGGTGGCGTCGGGTATGCGGTCACCGCCGACATGGACCCGGATCTCACCGCCGATCTTGCCGCGGAACTCGATCAGTAATCGACGCGACGACCCCTAAGAATCGGACGGAAAAACGCGGTCTCCCAGCTCGGGACCGCGTTTCTTCTTTTCTGGCGCGCGGGGACGCTATTTGGCAGCGGCGAACCCGTATTTTCGCGGATCTGAGGCGGCCCAGAGTTGGCCCGGCGCCATCGCAATTGCTGTAATGGCAGAAAAAGAGACCTCTTCCCGAAGCGTCTCTCCGCGCTTTTCGAGACCCTGACGAACGTCGATGACCGTCTCGGGCTCGATGGAAAGACCAGGAGTTCCAGCAATATGCACGCGCGGGGCGCTGATGCAGCTGCTTGGGTCGAGGCTGTAGATCAATCGGCACATCGTGACCTGCGTCGTCCCAGTCGCGATTCGCTGACCGCCCGAGCCGCCAACGGCAAAAATCGGTGCGCCGCTCTCGAAAACAATCGTTGGAGTCATGCTCGAAACGGGGCGCGCGAGCGGTCGCGGGCTGTTCGGTAGGGTGCCGCCCGCTTTCACGAAAGGCTTTGCCTCTTCGTCGGTGGAGAAATCCCAGAGTTCGTCGTTCAACAGGAAGCCGGCGCCGGCGACTTCAATGCCGGAACCGAAGGGGCTGTTGACCGTCGTCGTCAGCGAGACGACGTTCCCTTCCTTGTCGACGACGACGAGGTGGGTCGTCCCCCCTTCCCGGCTCGCGAAGAAGGCGCTGTCGTGGGTGGCGTCGCTCGAAATGCTCTTCCGTCGGGCGGCAAGGCGGGCGGCGGCGAGGTCGTTCGCGACGTCTTGCGTGACCGTCGAAACGATCTTCGGGTCGCCGACGTGGGCCATCCGGTCGGCGTAGGCGCCGCGCATCCCTTCGGCGATCAGGTGGTAGCTCTCGCTGGAACCGAAGCCTTTTGCGAAAAGTTCTGAAGACTTATCGGCGCCAAAGAGGGTGAGGTTCTCGAGGAGCATCAGGCCGCCCGCCGAGGGGGCCGGCATGGTGAAGACGGTCCGCCCCCCGAACTGCCCGACGAGCGGCGCGCGCTCTTCGACGGTGTAGCTCGCGAGATCGGCCTCGGTGAGCGTCCCGCCGAACTTCTTCGCCGCCGCCACGATCTGCGGCGCGAGACTCTTGTAGAATACACTGTCCCCTTCGCGGCCGAAGCGCTCGAGGGTCGCTGCGAGTTGGGGGCGCTTCACGATCGCGCCGACGGGCACTGTGGTCGCCTTCGCGGGGGTCGGGTCCTTGTAGAGTGCACGTACGAGTTCGCCATCGTCTTCGAGGCGTTTCCGGAAGGCCATCGCCGTCCCCTCGAGGTGCGGCGCGAGGGGGAAGCCGTCGCGGGCGATCGCTACGGCGGGGGCGGCGTCTTCCGCGAGCGTCTTCTTTCCGTAGTGCTTCTGGAGCCAGACGAGCCCGGCCGGCTCGCCGGGAATACCAACGGCAGCGCCGACTTTTCCTGAGGGAACTCCGTGGGTTCCAAGGATCTTCCCGTCAATGGCGGCGCCGGCTCGCTCCCGGAAATCGAGGGCGGTCGTCTTCTTGGTCTTTGCATCATACACGAGTGCAAAGCCGCCGCCGCCGAGGCCGCTCGCCCCCGGGTTGACGACGCCGAGGACGAGCGCCGCCGCGATTGCGCCGTCGGCCGCCGAGCCGCCCCCCTCCATGACGGCGAGGGCCGCCATCGTGGCGTCGTGGTGTTCGGTCGCCGCCGCCATGCGCGCCCCTTGGGCGCTCGGTGTGGCGTGGCCACAGGCGATTTCCGGCGTCGCGAGCGAAAAGACCAGCGGAACGAAGAGGAGCAGCGAGCGGCGCATTCCCCAAGGTGTAGCCGCACACGACTGGCCCTCGCGCGCGAAATCCGCCTAAGGTCGCCCCCCATGCGCTTCCTCTATGTGATGGATCCGATGACGACCGTGCTCCCCGACAAGGACACGACCTTCGCCTTCATGCGCGCCGCTCAGACGCGCAAGCACACCGCCCTCCACGCGCTCCCGGCCGATGTCTTCGCCAAAGACGGCGAACTCTACGCGCGTGTGCGGGAAGTGACCGTCTCGGATACGGCGCCCCATGTGACGTTCCACGGCGATTTTCAAACGATCAAAGTTGCCGAAGCCCAGGCGGTCCTCATTCGGAAAGACCCGCCGTTTGAGTCCCAGTATCTATACCTCACGTTGCTCCTTGAAAAGGTCCGCGGGCGGACGGTCATCCTCAACGACCCGCGCGGCCTCCGCGACGCCAACGAGAAGCTCTACGCGCTGAACTTCCCCAAGTTTATGCCGCGGACGCTCGTCACGGCGCGGGCCGACGAAATCGCGAGCTTCGTCGACGCCGTCGGCGGTGGTGCGGTGATCAAGCCGCTCGACGGTGCCGGCGGCTCTGGCGTGATGATGCTCCGCCGGGGTGACAAGAACTTCCACGCGATCGTCGAAGCGCTCACCCTTGAAGGCAAACGCCTTGCAATGATTCAGGAATTTCTCCCCGCCGTCGACAAAGGCGACAAGCGCATCCTCCTCCTTGACGGCGAGATCCTCGGGGCGATCAACCGGCTCGCCAAGGCCGACGACCTCCGCTCGAACATCCACGTCGGCGGTCGCGTCGAGCCCTGCGTCGTCACCGACGAGGAGCGTGCCATGGTCGCTGCGATGGCCCCGAAACTGCGCGCCGATGGGCTGATTTTCGTCGGTCTCGACGTCATCGGCGGCCGGCTCACCGAGGTCAACGTCACCTCGCCGACCGGCATCCAGGAGCTCTCCCGCCACGAAGGGAAAGACCGGGCCGCCGACGTCATCCTCTGGCTCGAGAAAAAGGCGGAAGAACTCGCCCCCAATCTCGCGTCGTTCGGCGGCTGACGGAATGCCACTTACCGTCTTTGTTCCGGTGACGGACGGGCGATCGCGCGGGGAGACCGGTCGCTTTGTGACCGTCTCCGGAGATCGCATTGTTCTTGGGCGTGGCGCCTCGGCCGACGTCCGCCTCCCGGACGCGAGCGTCGCCACGCGCCACGCCTCGGTTCGTGCCGATGGCGGGCGGTGGCTCCTCCAGGATGAGCGCTCCCGAAATGGGACCGCCGTCCGAAGCGCCGACGGTGCCGTCGTCCGCCTCGACGCGGGGGTGCCCCAGCGCGTGGAGGATGGCGCTTGGGTACGCCTCGGGCGCGTCTGGATTCGGCTCTTTGTGCAGCCGCCGACGGGGCTCGCCGGCGAGTGCCGGACGGCAAAAGATCTCGCAACTTCGCTCGTTTCCCTCGGCCTCGAAGCGCTCGGTCGACCGAACGTCGCCGAGGTTCAGTTCGTCGATGGCCCGTCCCCGATCGATTTCGGCGGCGACACTCCGAGCGCTCGGAACGCGCTCCTTCTCGAAGATGGCGCCGAGTACGTCTTCGGGCGCGGCGATCGCTCGGTCGTCGTCCTCGATGATCCCGAGGTTTCCCGTGTACAGTGCACGGTTACCCGGCGCGGCGCGCTCGTTCATGTGAAGGCGTTCGGCGGCGTTACCCTGTTGGGGGAGCGCGAACTCCCGCTCGGGGAGAATGCCCTGTGGAACCCTAAGGATTTGCTCCAAATTGGGCGCAGTCTCTTCGGCCTCGTCGACCCCGTCGCCGGCACCCTCGCCGCGATGGAGGCCGATGCAGAAGTGGGCGTCCCCGCCGAACTCTTGCCGCCGTGCCCCGTCGACGACCCGAGCGTGATTACGCCGCCGCTCCCGCCGGTCGAGCACACCGAAGCGGCTCTGCCGACGCCTACCCCTCCGCCGCCGGCCCCGCTCCCAGCCCCCGCCCGTCGCGCCCGCGCCCCCCGCGCGCTCCTCTCACGGGCCGAGTTTACCGTCGTCCTCTTGGCGATTTTTGTGCTGCTCGCGAGCTTGGTCGCGCTCAGTTTTGTGCTGAAAAAGTAGAGGGTTACTCTCCACGCGTCCGCTTCGACGGCGGCGGCGCGAGGAAGGCGTTCTCCGATCCGGCGTCTCGCCGGGCGGAGACAAGGGCATCGAGTGTGCCCCGTTCGTCTTCGTCGGTCCGTGAGTCGAGGCGTCGTCGTGACTCCGGCGGGGGTGGGATCCGCGCAAACGAGACGGCGGCGAGCTTCTCGCCGAGGGCGCTCGCGGAGGCGGGGCGTGCGGCGACGTTCTTCTCGAGGCACTGCATGATCGCGTCGTCGAGGGCCGCCGGGATGCCGAGGTCGGGCCGCCGAATCGCGATCGGCTCGGGGATCCGCGACTGATGCAACTCCAAGAGATCCCGCCTGTTTTGGGCGCGAATCGGCAGCTCCCCGGTGAGCGTTTCGTACATGAGCACGCCGAGCGCGTAGAGGTCGGTCGCCGGGCTGACGGCGGCGCCGATGCACTGCTCGGGGGCCATGTATTCCGGCGTTCCGAGCGTGTACCCCTCCTGGGTCAGCGCCTCCGCGGAGCCGAGCTTGCTCATGCCGAAGTCGAGAATCTTGGTCGACCCGTCCTCGCACAGGAAGATGTTTCCCGGTTTGAGATCCCGATGGACGGCGCCGATCGCATGGGCGGCGGCAAGCCCGGCGCAGACGTCTCGAAAGTAGGGGACGCACTCCTGGGCCGGGAGGATTGTCTCCGCACTAAGGCGATCGGAAAGCGGTTTTCCGATGAGGCGATCCATGACTACATAAATCGAACCATCGGGCATTTGATCAAGGTCATGGACTTTGGCAATCGCCGGGTGCTCGATGCGCGTCTGGATGTAGGCTTCGCGTCGCAAGCGCGCGATTTCACTCGCATCGGAGGCGGCGGCGCCGCGGAGTACCTTGATGGCGACCTCATGGCCCAAGTTCGCATGCTCGGCCGCATAGACGGTACCGATGCCGCCAGAACCGAGCTTTCGCGTGATGCGATACTTGCCGCCGAGCAGCGTACCAATCAGATCGCCCAACGGGGCTTCTTCGAGTTCCCCCTTCAGCGCAAGACCGCGCTCGAGGGCCTTCAATCGTAGATCTTCAAAGACTTTTTCGCGCGCGATCGCCTCTGCGCGTACGCGGCCGTGACCGAGGAATGCGCCGAGCGCTCCGCCGAGGACCCCGGCGACGACCCCGGAGAGCGGCGTCCCCGCGAAGCCGGCGGCGAGGCCGGTCACCACCGCGGCCGGAAACCCGATCAGCGCGGCGAGGGGGCGCTCGCTGGGGACCGTCCAACGCACCTCGTAGCGGCAGGTTTCCCCCCCTTCGGCAAGGCATTCGGCGTGGGTGACCGTCGCGGACGGGAGGCCCCAAAGTCTTGGAAATCCGGAAAGTTCACCGCGGCGTGCCCCGCAGAAGAGGCGCTCGGTCGCTCGTCGCGTTGGGGCGCTGGCCGGCTCGGGAGCGTCTTCATCGTCGCGGCGCCGGTAGACAACGGTGACCGCCGTCGCCGCCTGACGGGCCGCTTCGGCGCCGAGGCGATCGGCCTCCGCGACTCGGTAGGTCCCGAGGCGGGTCTCCTCTTGGGAATTGTCTGCAAGATGCAAGTAGGCATCGGCCACGAAGCGGGCGCTGCGGAGGAGGCGGACCCGCGTTCCGAGCGCTTCCGGGTCGGTCGTGTAGCCGCCGCGATCGGCGAGCGCCCCTTCGCCGAGGACCTTCGCGATCGCCTTGAGCACGCGCGCCGCCGCCGCCTCCGAGAGCCAGGAGCGCTCGTCATCGAGGAGCTTTGGCGGAACGGCGGCCGTATCGAGCAGCGAAGCGAGCGCCTTCTCCCCTTTTTCTGCCCGAATTCTCAGGAGATAGGTGCGGAGGACCGCGGCTCGGATCTCCTCCTTGCCCCCCCGCCGTGAATAGTCGCCCGAGGTCTGGTGCGGCATCGCCGGGTGAGCTTACCGAGGCCAACCGGCGCGCTGAAAGAAATCGGAGCCGGCTAGAAGTTCGAGCGCGGCGCCGCCAAGGAAAAACGAGTGCAAAGTGCACGAATGTCGTCGGTCAGCGCCCGTTGGCCAACGACGAGCACCGATGTGTCTGCCGAAGGTGACGTGGCTAAAAAGTGAGCTTCTACAGCTGCTTGCACGAAACCAAAATGGTCTGCCGCCCCCCGGGCATCGCTGGCGGCCGTCCGCACGACGACGCCCCGCTCGGCGAGTTCGGCGAGAAATTCCGGCCAGGGGGGATCGTCACCGTTGGCCATGCCGAGAAAGAGCGTCGTCGGTGCGTTCGCCGGGCGTGCGCCGATGAGGGAGCGTACCGCGGCGAGGGCGCTTCCGGTCACCACGACCACCAGCGGGGCCGCCTCCGGCAACGGGCCAAAACCGGCGCCACGGGGCGCGCCAAGAAGGATTTCATCGGCTTCCGCGAGGGCGATCCCGGCGGCGCCGCGGGGGCGCACGAGGAGCTCAGCCTCGGCGGCACCTGGCGCGTTTGCGAGGACGAAGTAGGACGATCCCTCGGCGGCAGCGACCCCCGACGGTTGCACAACGACAAATTGCCCATGATGTTCATGGGCTTTCGCGAACTCCTCCGGCCAGGGGAGGCGCACCGCGAGGAGACCATCGCCAGCGGCGCGGCGGTCGGAGCGACGAAGCGAAATCGGCGTCACGAGGTCAGAAGCTGCCGGCGGCGCTCAGCCCGGCAAACGTCGGCGTCACCGCCGGTGCAAGCTCGAAGGTGCGTGCAGTAGTGGCCGGTTTTTCGTGCGATTTTGCAAGGAAATACCAGGCGAGCCCAGCACCGACGCCGGCCACACCGACGCCGGTCATCACGCCACCGATCCCCTTTTGCGTCCGGGCCGAGTTTGCGTCGCTGAGCTTCTGGTCGAGGACCGACTGGGCGTTCGGTGTCGATGCGCTCACCACGCACTTGTTGGTGCTTGCGTCACAGCCGGCCGGGTAGGTGGCGGTCGCGAGGAGGACCACACCGGTCACGAGGACGGCACCGCCGACGCCAACGACGACCCAAGGACCGGCCCCCGGCCCCTCGGAGGGTTTCTCGTCGCTGTGGCCCCCATTTCCAAGTCCACCGTTGGAATTTGCAGCTTTTGCGCGCTTCGCGTCGTCTTCCGCGATCTTCGCTCGGAGCGCCGCCGCGCGGTTCCGTTGGGTCGCTGCGTCCTCGGCACCTGGGTTCCGCTGGAGGTAGAGTTCGATGGCGCGGACCGCCTCTTTGCGGTCGCCGTTGAGTTCGTGGGTCTTCGAAATCGCGATCAGGATCAACGGCTTCGAGCAGTCTTTCCCGTAGGCCGCGATAAAGTCGTCGAGGGCCGCGTCGTACTTTCCGTTGTCTGATTTTACCTTCGCGGCGAGGTAAAGCGCGTGCCCCTGCTCGGATTCGGCGGCGCCGACTTCTTTGCAAGCAGCCGGATAGACCCAGCGCTGCGAGGGGGCGGCCGCCTGCGCGAAAGCAGACGATCCGACGGTCAGCGTGACGGCGGCGGCGGCGAAGGTAGTCAGAAGACGCATGCAGTAACCCTGCTTAGCACGAGGAATCGGAGAAAGGACCGAGCACGGAAGTAGGCTCGCATACGGCGCAACAAGCGACCTCTGCTCGCCGTTTCATCGCCGCGTTCGGCGGTTCCGGGCGGACGAGCAAGTGCGTTTGAGGCGGTCATCCGCGCTTGGTCGCCTTTTCGCCGACGTAGCTGACCGCGGAGAGGAGCCAGGAGATGCTCTCTGGCGTTGCTGCGAGGGCGACCGGGGCGAGCACGAAGCCGCCGGGCCGAAGGTCAAGATGCACCGCCGTCCGCCAGCTTCCGAGCAGTTTGCGGAGGCTCGGCGTCACCGTCGCCGCTAACTCTTCGGCGCTCTTCGCGTAGGAGGCAAATACATGATCAAAATGGGGATCTCCGGTCGCCATTCGCGGCACCGGGATCTCGTTCCCAGGCTCCGCAAAAACGCTCCCCGGGTCTGCGGCGACAGCGGCCCGCCCGAGCAGGCGCTCATCCTGAACAATCGCGACAAACGACCAAACCAATGCTTTTTGGCCGGTCCTCACATCGACGTAGGGGGCTTCCACGGCGATGCGCCCAATCGTCAACGATCCGCCGGCGCCGGTCCCCTGAAGGGCGTGGGCGTAGTGGAGGGGCGTCCGCAAGGTGACGAAAGGTTCCCACGCGCGCATCCAGCGTTCATCGGCGAGTTCTTCGTAGCGAAGCCCACTTTGGGCAGCGTAGCCAGCGAGCCAGGGGAGGTATTCGTTCATCAGAAGTCGTGCGCTAAAGAATCGAGGGAAGTGAGCGGACCAATCAGAGATTCGGGAGCGCTTCGTGGGGCATTTTCTCGCCCCGGGCTGCCTTGTCTTTCATGTCATACTTGCTTGGGCATTTGGCGAGCACGCTGGAGGCTTCAAAGCTACCATCGGGCTGCAATTTCCCTTCGACGGTGACGCCGACTTCGACGTTCGGGACGTCCCGGAAGGTATCTGGCACGACGCACTGGGCGTAGCGAACCGGCATCTGGACCCCCTTCTTCTCGACGGTGAAGCGGTACTCGCAGGGGGAGTCGCGCTTCACGAGAGAACCGTGCACCAGATTCCCTTCCGCGCGGACGGCCTTTCCGGTGAGCTTCCCCGAGGACGCGAGGAGTTCGTCGACCGATTTTGAATAAATTCCGTTATCTTGGAGGCCGCCGAGTACGAGCGCGACGATCGCTCCGCCGATCATCACGAGGCCCATCGCGATGTAGAGCCCCCGGCGCCCGGCACCATCATCGGCGGTCGTTTCCGCGTCGCGATTTCGGCGCCCGGCGACGACGACGGCCGGTGCCGCATCCTCGATACCTTCGGCGGTCGTCGCTTTGCTCGGTTCTTCAGCGCTCATTATCCCCGTATTAGAGGGGGGCGGCGGTCCGGGCAAGGAAGGATCCGCGATTGTTTAACCGCCGACGAGGCTCGCGAAGAAGGGGGCGCCCCAGTAGACGCCGACGCTGGTCGAAATGAGGCCACTGAAGCCGAGGATTGCGCTGTGGACGACCGGCTTCTGGGCGAGCCGTGCGAGGGGAACCCCGACAATCCCTACAAGAATCGCCATTCCGGCCACAGAGCCAAAGGCGTAGACGAACAGGAGGGCGAGCCCGGAGAGCATCGAGGGCTGGTGGGCGGCGAGGATCGCCGTCATTGCGCCGGAGCCGGCGAGCCCGTGGACGACGCCGACGACAAACGGCAGGCGAGCGACGGCGATCCCAGGACGGCGCGCGCTCGCGGCGAGGTGGAGGTGGTCCGGGACGCCACCGTGCGTGTGGGTGGTTCCGTCGTGGCTATGCGTGCGCGGCGGACCGGCGCTGCCTGCGCGGAAGGCCGTCACAAGTGCTCGAAGTCCGAGCACAATGAGCATCACTGCGACGATGCCTTCGAGGGCGTCTCCGAGGCGTGGTGGCATTTCGTGGCGCACGAGGAAGAGGAAGCCGCCAACGAAAAAGAGCATCGTTGCGTGACCGACCCCCCACGCAACCGCATAACGGAGCGGTGAGCGACGGTTCCGGCTCGGTGCGCCGCTGACCATCGTCGAGACGGCGGCGAGGTGGTCGGGCTCGAGGGCGTGGCGCATGCCGTGGGAGAACCCCAGGAGCCAACTTTCAAGAGGAATTGCCGCCACGCCGGCGATGTAGCACGATCTCAAGGAAATGTAGCACGGCCGTCGGTCGCGGGAACTTCGCGAACTTTCTTCACCCTCTTCGCCGTCGGAGCGAAGGAATTTGCGTGACCTCCGTCGCACACCGCGCTCCTATCCCGGCGCCGCGTGCCCGGGGAGCGTGCATCCCACCCGACGCAGCCGTGCCCGTTCGCGGGGGCGCCGCAATCGAGACTTGGCCCCTTCTATGGGGGCTCACGGAAATCGAGGTTCATCGAAATGAAGCAGTCTATCCGTATCCCGCTCGCCGCCGCGGCCCTTGTCGCGCTCGCCGGCTGTGGCGGTGTCGTGAAATTCTCTGGGAATTCGGCCGTCGCTGGGACGCCGCCCGCCGCCGCCCGCCCGGCGATGTCCGCCGCTCAGGGGATCCAGCGCGTGAAGTTCCTGAAGGATCACATCGAGATCACTGAGAAGATTCAGTTCGAAGGGGGCAAGGCGACCATCCTCCCCGCCTCCGGGACGCTCCTCGAAGAGATCGCGAAGACCATCACGGAGAACCAGACTTCAATCAAGAAGCTGGAGATCCAGGGGCATGCTTCTTCGGAAGGCAACAAAGACACGAACAAGCGTCTTTCCGAGGAACGCGCGAAGGCAGTTCAGGCGGCGCTTCTGAAGATCGGCGTGAAGCCGGAAATCCTCTCCGCAAAGGGCTATGGCTCGGAGAAGATGATCGCGAATCCGGAAAAGACGGACGAAGATCGCGAAAAGAATCGCCGCGTTGAGTTCGTAGTCACGAAGTGAAGGGACGACAAAAATGAAGAAGCTCCTCGCATTGATTCCCGTCGCCCTCGTTGTCGCTTCCGGCTGCAGCCTCCGTGGTCCCGCCGCGTTTGTTCAGGAAACCGACAAATCCTTTGCCGCAAAGAACAGCGACCTCTCGGCTTGCTACAGTGAGGTCCTCAAGACCGAGCCGACCGCCAGCGGAACCGTCGACATCGCCTTTACGTGGCAGAAGAAGTCGGGGGCATTCTCCGATTTGAACGTCTCCGGCGGCACCGCCCCCCAGTCGGTAAAAGACTGCGTCACGAAGAACCTCGTCGGTTTGACGATGTACCCGGCCGATGCCCAGGACGGCAAAGGCAACTGGACGTTCACGTTCACCTCGACGGCACCCGCCACTGGCAGCGCTCGTGGGCTCATCGGCCCGCGTAGCTGATTCGACCGCCGCGCAGCCTCCTGCCGACGAAGCGGCCCACTCCTTCTTGGGGTGGGCCGTTTCCGTTTCCGTTTCTGGATCCCGCAAACTGTGCCAAATCTGCGCAAACTGTGCCGCGTGCGCCGGCAAGATCGCCGGGCGCCCGAGAGAAGCCTCGAATTCCTTGGGGAAGCCGGCACCATTCTCCGTGGCATGGGCCGTGTAGAGAGAGCGCTCGAGGTCAACGTCATGCTCCGAACTTTCCGTGCTTTCCCAATCCGTGCTCTCGCGCCGCTCGCCGGTCTCCTCCTCCACTCGACGCTCAGCGGGTGCGCTGCCGAGAGCGGCCAGGGCCGTGTGGAAGGGCAAGACTCCTTTGAATCGGCCCCGCTCCCCGGTGGGGGATCGCGCGGCCTGGAAGACTCGGCGGGGACCGGAGCACCGGCCGCCGACGCCGGCTCGAACGGCTCCGGATCGAGCGCATCGACGCGCACCGTGGAAGAGACCGATCTCTACCGCCTCGAAGGGGACCGCCTCTACTATTTGAACAGTTACCGTGGTCTTATGGTGTTTGACGTTTCTAACGTCACCCAGCCGCGGCTCCTCGGGCGTATGCCGATCTACGGCTACCCGGTGGAAATGATTGTTCGTAACGGCATCGCTACGGTCGTTGTCTCCGATTGGTACGGTCAGGGGACCGACGGAACGCCCTTTCACGGCTCGATCGTTCGTGGCATTGATGCGACGAACCCGACGAGCATCCACACGATTGGTGAAGCGCAGCTCGGCGGCTGGGTCCGCGATACGCGCGTCGTTGGGGACGTCCTCTACGCGATCAGCGAAGACTATCCGTCCTACTACGGGTGGTATTCCGACGGCGTCGCGTCCTCAAGCGGCGTGAGCATGGTCATCTCGAGCGTCAGCTTCGCCGGCGGCAACATCCAGGCGAAGGCGAAACGGGACTACCCGGGCTGGTCGGCGATCATGAACGTCTCCGCCGATGCGATCCTGCTCGGTCACGGTAACCGTACAGATTACCAGCAGAATGCGACGAGCGACATCGCTTACCTCGACATCTCCGACCCGACCGGCCTCATCGTTGAGAAGAGCCATGCGACCGTCGCTGGCGATATTCAGGGCTGGGGCCAGGACAACGGTCGCTTCAACATCGACTACCAGCCGAGCACCCATCACGCGCGCGTCCTTACCCAGCGCTACGACTACAACAATGGTGGGAGCAATGCGGTCATCCTCTCGACCGTCGACTTCACCAATCCGTCGGCTCCGGCTGCACTTGCGAGCGTCGCTCTCCCGAACGTCGGCTATTCGGATGCCGCCCGCTTCGACGGCGACAAGCTTTATCTAAGCTCTTACCAGTACGACGCGAACCAGAGCGGTACGCCGGTTCGGATCTTTGATTTGGCCGATGATGCGAATCCCCACGTCGCCGGTCAGGTCACGGTACCCGGCAATATCTTTGCCTTCTTCCCGAACGGCGATCGCGTCTTTGCGCTTGGAAACAATTGGAGCAATGGCCAATCGTCGAACGCTCTCTCGCTCCACTACATCGACGTAACCAACAAGGCGGCGCCGGTCTCCCTCGGCGCAGCAAAGTTTGGCGAGGGGTGGGCGTGGACGCCGGCGGCGAGCACCTTCAAGGCGTTCGCCCAGAAGGCCGATGAGAATCTGGTCGCCCTCCCGTTCAGCGGTTGGAGCAACCAGGAGCAGCAGTACCGGAACGGTGTGCAACTCATCGCATACACTGCAAATTCCATCACGACGAAGGGGGCCACCCGCACCAAGGGTTGGGTCGAGCGCGGCATCTTCATCAAGGGGAAGCTCGTCAGCCTCAGCGACCAGGCGCTCTCGGTCACCGACTACACGAACCCGGCGAGCCCCCAGGTCGTCGCCGAACTGACCCTCGCCCGGAACATCGTCGATGCGCGCCCCGTCGGCGGGAACGTCGCCCTCCTCTCCTCGGATTGGTGGGGGAACGACCGCACGACGAGCGAACTGCGCACCGTCCCGGCGGCGAACGCCGATGAAGACACGAGCGTTGAACTCGGCAAGCTCGCCCTCGAAGGCTCGAACGCGCGCCTCCACAAGAACGGGAACTTTGGCTACGTCGTCACGACGGTCACCCGCCCGGCCGTCTGCGATCCGAACAGCGGATCTCCCCGCGATCCTTCAGGAACCAGCGGCTGCGTCGCCTACGTCCCCCACGTGACCGTCGTCGACTTCACGACGCCGACGCCGAGCATCCGCGGCCAGCTCGACCTCCCCGCCGAGGATGACGGCTACGGCTACGGCTACTACGGCGGCTGCTACTGGTACGACTGGTACGGCGGTGAGTCGGAGGTCCTCGTCAATGGCAGCGCGCTCGCCTTCCGGCGCATGCATGGCCACTATGACCAGGCAACTCAGCAATATCGCTACGATCAGAAGCTCTACGTCGTCGACGTCCGCAACCCGAACGCGCCGAGCGTCGCCTCGACGACGATCAA
>JAAFHJ010000238.1:0-6125 GCA_013298325.1 Myxococcales bacterium
TGGGCGCGCTTGGGCTCGGCTGGGGGCTCCTCGTCGGGGCGCTCTTGGCGGCGACCTTGGGGCGGAAGGCGTCGGCGCTCGGGCCCCGACCGGAGCTGCTCGCGGCGGTGACGATCGTTGCGCCGGCGCTCTTGGGAACTCTTGTTTTTCTTGGAAAATGGATCTGGCCGCAGACGGTCGAGTGCGACGGACCGAACAATCACGACGGCCGCTGCTTCTTCTTTGCCGTCGCCTTCGCGCTCCCGCCGCTCGCCGCCTGGATTTGGAGCCGGCGCGGCCGCATCGTGGAGCACGTCCCCCTGCATGCAGCGGCGTTTGGCTCCGTGACTGGCAGCTTCGGTGCACTCCTCATCACGCTCCGCTGCACCTTCGCGAATCTTTCCCATTTGTTTCTCGGCCACGTCTTCCCGGTGATCGTCGTTTCGGTCGTGGCAAGCCTCCTCGCCTCTCGGACGCTCCGCCTCGCGCGAACGTGAGGCGTTGGCATCGAACTCCGCGCCGTCTCCCGCTTCGCGGACGGACGCGTCTGTGGTCGCGTCGAGCAAATTAGCCGCAATTCTCCGTTGCGCGCGCCGAGTCTTCGGGCGAGGGGCGACGGTTTCGCGTACAGTCGCGCCACCATGCTGCGCCTTCGCACCGATGCTCTCCTTCCGCTGTTTGCCGCCTCGATGATCGCCTGCGGAGGGGCCGCCGAAAAACCGGCCGCCGCGCCGGAGACGACCCAGAAGGCGACGCCGTCGGTCGTGACGAACGAAACGACGGGGACCGTCAAGGAGTTGCATGTCCGCGCGTCGGAAGCGCTTCTGGCGCAAAAATACAAAGAGGCAATCATCGCCCTCGAGGCGCTTCGTGCGGCCGATCCTTCACCACAGGTCTATTTTGATCTCGGTGTCGCCTATGAAGCAATCCTTGACAACACAACGGCCCGCGCTCGGTACGTCGAACTTGAGACCAAGTACCCGAGTGACGCCCTGGTTCGCGCGTGTGAGCTCCGCCACGCGAACGTCGCTCTGAAGCTTGAACTTTGGGACGAGGCGGAGAAGCTTTCCGTCGGCCTTCTCGGTCGTTCGAATGACGACATGGCTCGCCTTCTTGGGCTCGGAGTACGCGCTCTTCATACCCTTCACAAAGGGGACGACAGCAAAGCGATGCACGACATCCAGGACGGAATCGACCTCGTGGAAGCGAAGGGTTACGGCACCTCCGGGCGCCTCCCCGTCGCCGTTGCGCTGCTCAAATTCGGCCTCGGCGAAGTGAAGCGCGTCCGCAGTGAGAAAATCTCTTTCCAAGGGATTGCGACGAAAGATTTTCTCACAAACTTCAATGAGCGCTGCGCAATGCTCATGGACGCGCAGGCCTCCTACACCGACGCCATCCGTAGCGAAGACCCCCAGTGGGCGGCGATCTCCGGCTTTCAAGTCGGCGTGATGTACAAGAACATTCACCGCGACATCATGGCGATTCCGCCAACAAAAAAGGCAAAGACGAAGGACGACCAGGAGCTGTTCTTCGCCATGATGCACGTGCGGTATCGCGTCCTCCTCGAGAAGGGGGGCGACATGATGGACCGCGTGATCGCCCTCGGCGACAAGATCGACGATCGCGGGAACTGGATCGAAAAAGCGCGGACGACGAAGGCAGAGATCGTGCAGGCGATCGCCGATGAGCACAAATTGATTGCCGATTCCGGCTACGACGAAAAAGAAGTCCAAAAAGCCTGGGACATCCTCCGCGACAAGCAGATCAAGGCGAAAGAGGACGAGCAGAAGAAGCTCGAGAAGAAGAAGTAACGCGGCGTTCGCTCGCCACCCACTCCACAAAAAAAGGCCGGGGCATCGCTGCCTCGGCCTTGCTCGTTTCTTGGGGACGTTCAGTCCCCCTTGGTTTCCGGCTCTTTCGTGGCTTCCTCGGTCGAGGCCGCCGTTGCCGCCGCCGGAACCGGTTGGGCTTGAGCCTGGGCCTGTGCTTGCGCCTGCGCCTGCGCCTGTGCTTGCGCCTGGGCGGCGTAGTAGGCGGCGTAGCGGGGATCTTTGCTGTAATCGACGGCAGTTGCGACGGGGCGCGCCGCTGCTGCTGCGAACGCACTCTTCTTCCAGAAGCCGCCGCGACCGAAGGCGCCGAAGCCCCAACGGAGCCAGGCGACGACCTGCCAGGCGAGCCAGGAGGCCCAGGCGAGCATGGCGAGGCGGTAGATCCAGGTCGGTGCAGAATACACGGTAGGCTGCGGGAGCAGACCATCGGCGCGGTCCTGGAACCAAATGAGGTTCAGGTTCGAAGAGCCGTTCCCTTCAATCTGCATTTCCGGGCGTCCGAGGAGCCCTTGCGTCACCCCGCCGACGAGGACGCCCAAGGCGACCAACGTGAGGACGGCGAGGCCAACCTGCCGTAGATTAAAGAGATTACTCTCGGGATCGTGCTTCGGCTCCGCGCGGCGACCGAGGGCGAACAGCCACGCGACGACGACGCAGGCAAGAAGCAGGGAGACCTGAGAAAGCCCAATGGCAAGGAGGAACCACTGCCAGCCGACGACCGGTACCTTGGCGCCGACGGTCGCCGAGCGGGAGAAGCGGTCGAGGGCGAAGGCGACGATTGCGAGGACGAGGAGGAGGCTCCAGAAGAGGACCGCCGGGCCGAGGCGCGGGCCGTTCACGAAGAGGGGCCAGCGGGCGTCGGAGAGGGCGATCTCTACCGTCGCATTGACGCTTGCCGTGCCGAGGTCAATCGCAGGAACCGAGAAGGTGTTGGTGATGCCGGTCTCCAAATGGAAGCGGATTTCAACATCTTGCGTGCCGGGGGCGAGCAAAAGGCGGACGGTGCGACCGCCACGATCTTGCGGTTGTTCGTTCTTGCCGACCTTCACCCCGTCGATGCGTGCCCCCTCGGGGAGCGTGACGATGTGGGGGAGGCCACGGCTCGCACGAAGTGTGAATTGGATGGTGAATTCGGTCGTACGCAGGCCGGGGCGGACGACGGTGCTGGAGTGATCGACGGTCACCGTGCGACCCGGCGTTCCGCTCGGCCGCGTGAGGTGGGCGGTCAGCGTTTCACCCGGGTAGGGGTAGAAGGCCGGCTGCTCGCCGATGCGCGCGACCGGCGTGCCACTCCACTCGACGTGCCAGATCGGGCTGACGTCGAGGTGCCAGATCTCCATGTAAGATGCATCTTTAGGCGCTGCGAAGAGCAGGTCGGTCGCGGCGGCGTTCGGTGTCGCGCCGGGGAGGACTGAGGTCCAGCTCCGCTCGGCCTCGTTCGGGCCGAGGGTGACAAAGGCCTTGCCGCGTTCCGTGCGGAGCTCGGCCGTTGTCGGTGCTTCGCCGGGAAGCAGCGTAATTTCAGCAACTACCGGCGCGCCGAGCGGCGATTTCCTCTGGACGACGGTGTCGACGCGCCAGTCGAGGCCGACGCGCAGGGTTCGGTCGACGACGAGGAGTGCGGGGAGGGTGCCGGCCTGGAGATCGCCTTTGGCCTCGTCCTTGTCGATACGTGTAAACTGCAGCGTATCGTCGCAGATGCCGTCGTGGACGCCGGAGACTTTCCACCCTTCCGCCTTCACGTCGCCGCGATGGGGGAGGAGCGGGAGGGGGACTTGGACGGCGTTTCCGTCGGGGAAGGCCCCTTCAAGAACGACGGCGTGCGGCCCCGGATCCAAGAGAATTCGCAGGACTCCAGCGCTGTCGCGGGCGAGGGGGGCCGGCTTTCCGTCGATCGTGACGCGCGAGGGCGTCCACGCCTTTGCGCCGCCCGGGAGCGGCATCGTGGTGCTCGCTGCCGCGCCAACGTCGAGGCGAAGAAGGAGCGAGGTCGCCCGCGCATCGACGAAAATACGATCGATAGAGGCGCAGTTCGTTCCGCAGGTAGGTGCAGGATACAAACGACCTTTGAGCTCGTCGAGAACCTCCTTGGACGGGACGTCGGCATGGGCCGTACCGGTTCTTGCGAAGAGGGCCAACCCAGCCAGGACCGCCATCGCTCGGCCGCTCAGGACTGCACGCGCAGCGGGAGCCCGAGAATCGTCGGAAGAGCTGGAAGTTTCTTTGGTTTCGTCGGAGGCATCCTGCTCGTCGCCCGCCGAGGGGGCGGGCGGGTCGTCGTCGAATTTCTTCTTGGCAAAGGCCGGGAGGAATCGCACGAGGAGGCCCACGAGAAGCGCCAGGCGGACAAAGCCGAGGACGCCGTTGCCGACGGGACCGACGACATACAAATGCACATCCTGCCCTTTGGCGACCGGTCCGCTCCAGCGAAGCGGTACCGTATGGCCGCTCCAAAGGGGGCGACCGGGGCCGGTTTGGACGGCGGCGTTCGGATCGTAAACAGTCGAATTCGATTGTTTTTCGGCGGCGCGATTCGGCCAGTCTTTGCGGACGCCTCCGTAGGAACTCTTTAGGCCCTCCGCTGCTTTCGCCTCGGTGGGGGCCTGATCGGCGGCAGACACCGGGGCCGCCGCAGGCATGGCGCCACTCCCCCCCTCCATCATCTCCGCCTTGGCGCCGAAGTCGCGGGTTTGGAGCAAGGAGCTGGAGTCTTCGTCGTGGGCGAGCGCCGGATGGAGCGCCCCGCGGATGTGCCCGACGAGGAACGCGATCGAAACGACCGAAGAAATCGCAAGAAATCCTCGGAAGATCCACGAGGAGACCTTCCGGAATTTTCCGGAAGGCAGCGACTGGGCGAGCGCATCAAAAGCGAGCACCGCCGCCCACAGCCATTTGGGCGCCCCCGCCTCGGGGAACGTCATTACAAATGTGCAGAGTGCAAGCAAAGCGGTCCAGCGACCGCGAAGCTTTGCCGTTCCGAGCGTGAGGAGGAGCACGAGGAACAGTTCGAGAAGCGTCCAGCGCCCAATCCACGTCCCCGGGACTTCGTCGGCGCCGCTCGCGTGGAAGATTCGGAAGCCGGGCGGAAGATGAAGTGTGGCGGAAACACTGGAAAAATCGTGGTCCCAGCCGGTGGCCGGGAAGCTTGCGGGCGTTGCGTTGAGGCGGGCGTCGGCGTTCACGACGAGGCGGCCATCCCGCACTTCAATGCCGCTCGCGCCGCCACCCGCGGGATCGCCGGTGGCGGTGATGAACTGGTCGGCGCCGTTCACCGCGGCGCGTCCAAGCGTGTAGGGTGCACGCATGTCGAGACGGCTGCGGCTGCGGAGGGTGCCGCTCACTTCGTCGTTGGTGGTGAAGCCGTTTCCGTCGAAATCGAGCCACAAATTACGGACAAGCGTGAGCCGGTCCGAGGCGGGACCATCGGCGTCGCCGCGCCGTTCGACGCCGAAGTGGAGCGCCCCCCCTTTGGGCATGATGTACGCGGGGAGCGTGCGCCACTGCTCGTCGAGGGTCGTCTGTTTGGGATCAATCGAGGGGGCGCCAGAAACGGTGACAGTTCGGAGGGTAGGGGCCCCTTCGAAGGTCCAGATCTCGTCGCCGTCGCGCCAGAGGCCCTGCGGATCGGGGCGCGCGAGGTCGACGACTTCGTGGTCGGCGTGGGAAATGATCAGGATTTCGAAGGTCCCCGGCCGGACCTGTACGCGGAGCTTGCCGTCGGCCTCCAGGCGCGCGGGGAGGCCACCTCGGAGTTCGTGGGCGATGAAGCCGGCGGGGAGCGGCTTTCCGAAGACGACTTCGCGTGATTTTCCGGAGACTTCCAGGCGTAGGCGCGTCGCAAGCAAGAGGGGCGCACCGTCGGTGATCTTGCGATGGACGACGATATCCAGGCGCGACTCGCTGTCGGTCGCGCGCTTCGTTTCGGCGAGGTAAAGCGTGCCGTCGGCGTCCCGTTGCGGGAAGGGGACGGCGGCGCCGCGTAGTGTGAGGTCGAGGAGCGCAGTGTCGGCCGGGACGGCGATCGACGGCGGCATTTCCTCCCAAAGGAGCTTCCCGGCGAGGCGGTGCTCCCCCGGAAGCAGGTCGACGAAGGGGCGCCCGCCGCGATCGAGAACGACGACCCGCTTGCCGTCGACGGTGACCTCCTGAGGCCAGTGCTTTGCGTCGCCCGGGAGCGGAGCCCAGGTTCTCGCCTCGGCACGAAGCCCGCCCTCAAAGCTGCCGCCGGCATCGCCGAGGGTGAGCGCCAGGCGCGAAGGCCACAAGCAGAGTGCACTCCCGGCCCCGGCCGGCTCCGTCGCGCTCGGAACATGG
>JAAFHJ010000238.1:6135-7355 GCA_013298325.1 Myxococcales bacterium
GAGCGACCCAGCGAGCCCACGGCTCCAAAGGGGCTGGAATCGTGGGAGGTTCCGCGCTCGCGATGCCCGCGGCAAGGAGGGCGGCGGCCAGCGCGCCGAGGGCGAGGACCGGGGGAGGTGGCTTCTTTTGCGTCATTGGGCTCTGCAACGGACGAAGGCGTCAGAAGGTGTGGAGGAGTCGGGAAAAACCGCCGGAGTGTGCGGCGCATCGCCGCCCGTGAGGGGGCGTTTCACCGCATGAGAAAAAAAGGACGACGCATCGAACGGCAATGCTTGACTCGCCCCAAGCGAACGGGTATCCGTCGCGCCGCGTTCGGAAAGGCACTTCGCTTCCCGCCGCGCTCTCGGAAAGGTACGCGATTCCACGCAAGCCGATGCGAGATTTGAGCGGCCCTCGTTGCAACGCAGCATAACTTCGGTATATGTTGCGCCCCCATCAAGCTGGCGTAGCTCAATTGGTAGAGCACCGGTTTTGTAAACCGGCGGTTGTGGGTTCAATTCCCATCGCTAGCTCTACGATGTTCTTTGAAAAGTGGACTTCGTACGATCTTGCAGGATGCTTCCTCGAAAGAAGCGAGCCTCCTGGAAGAATGTGACTGTGATACGTTGTGAAAATCCGGAGAGTTGCCCGAGTGGCCAAAGGGAGCAGACTGTAAATCTGCCGGCATTGCCTTCGATGGTTCGAATCCATCACTCTCCACCCTGTCATTGGCCTTGAATCGCTTAAACTAAGGGGAAAGACGCAGCCAAAAGCGCGTCGGCCCGATCGCTCTTAAAAAGCCGTATTGACGAGGAGCAATCCTCGAAGGTACGGAGCTGCGGGAGTAGCTCAGTTGGTAGAGCGTCAGCCTTCCAAGCTGAACGTCGCCGGTTCGAACCCGGTCTCCCGCTCTCGTTACGAAGTCCCGCCCAAGTAGCTCAGTGGTAGAGCACTTCCTTGGTAAGGAAGAGGTCACGGGTTCAATCCCCGTCTTGGGCTCCCCGCGGTACCTGCGTCGAAGTAGCCCGCTTCTGCAATGCGCAGCAGCAAAGGCGTCTCGGCGAAATAGGCTACCGCCTTTTTTTCAAGAGGCGTTTCCCCAAGGAGTCCGTCGTCATGGCAAAAGAGAAGTTCAACCGTAGCAAGCCCCACGTCAACGTCGGAACCATCGGTCACATCGACCACGGGAAGACGACGACGACGGCCGCCCTTGTGAAGGTGCAGTCGAAGAAGGGTCTCG
>JAAFHJ010000240.1 GCA_013298325.1 Myxococcales bacterium
CCCGACCTGTCACGCGCCGAGTTTACCGGCACCGGCGACGGCCGCCTCTTTGGCTTCTACGAGAAACCCGGCGCCACCGGAACTTACGTCGGCGAGATCGACAAGCGGAGCGCGAGGGTGCTCGCCGAGACCCCCCTTCCAAAGGTAGTACTTGGAAATGCTTGGGCATTTGGCGTATGGGGTGGCGATTTCTACACGTTCACCAGCGCCGACGTCATCTCCACGATCCACCGGTACCGCCCCAGCGACGGCTCGATTGTCGAACTGGGAACGGCGCCGATTCGTGTCGTCGGTGCCGGCGTTTCCACCTGCGCCCCGGATCGTTAACAAAGACCGTTGTATGGAACGTTCATTCCCCCTTTCGGGCATCTGCGTCGCCGTCACCCGTGCCGCCGCGCAGGCGACCGGGCTCGTGAAGGCCCTGGAGGCACTCGGCGCCAACGTCCTCCTCGCCCCGGCGATCGCCTTCGCGCCCCCCAGCGACCCCGCTCCGCTCGCAGCGGCGCGGGAGGCACTATCCTCCTGCAAGTACTCGGTAATCGCCTTCACGAGTACCAACGGCGTCACGGCTTGGTTCGAGGGCGGCGCCGGGGAGATCCCCGCAAGCACTCGGGTCGCAGCGGTCGGGTCGGAGACGCGGGCCACCCTCCTCCGTTTCGGAGTCTCCGACGTCTTCGTGGGCGAATCGTTCGTCGCCGATGCGCTTGCAGAGGCATTGATTCCGACCCTTTCCGCTACAGATCGCACCCTCTTGGTACGCGCGGAAGAGGGGCGCGAAACGTTCCCCGACGCGCTGCGAAGGTCCGGCTACGCCGTCGACGTCGTCGCTGCCTATCGGACCGTCCCCGGCGCCGGAGGCCCCCTGTTGAGCGAGGCCCTTCGTGGGCGTGCCCTCTCGGCGATCACCTTCACGGCGGGGAGCACCGTGCGCGAGACGTGGGCGGCCCTTGATGACGAAGGGCGCCATGCAATCGTGAGCGGTCGCGTCCGGGTCGCGAGCATCGGGCCCGTGACGACGGAGGCCGCGATCGCCCTCGGGATTCCGGAGACGTCGATCGTCACCGCGTCGCCACACACGACCGAGGCGCTCGTGGAGGCAATTGTTGCATCATTTCAATAGCCTTTCGATTCCGCCGCCGCAGGTCCCTGCGCGACTCTTGGCCCACCCCGCACCCTTCGTTGACAATAGGGGGACGGCGACGGATCCTCGCGCGTCCGGAGTTCGCTCGGGTGCTTTCTGCTTCTTCGCCGCCGTCTGGAAATCCAGCGGCCGACCGCTGTTTCCGAGACGCCCCTCCGCGTCCCGGCCGCCGCCTTCGTGTTCCGTCTCGTTCGTCCCGTTTCGTTCCTCTTCCGGCCCCTGCGGTCAAAGCTCGGCGTTCCCATGAATCTCTCATCGCTCCTCGTCCAGCGTGGTGTCGCGACGATCCGTGAGGTCGAAGAGGCCCTCGCACGTCAGGTGCTCTACGGCGGCGATTTCGTTACTAATTTGCTCGAAGTGGCGCGGCCGGATGAAGCGGCTCTCCTAGACGTGTGGGCCGAGACGATTGAGCTTCCGCCGGGCCCGGTAGGGGAGCTCCCGCTCGCGCCAGAGGCGCTCGCAGGCAAGCTCGGCGCGCGAAATGCTGTAGAATACATGTATTTTCCCATCGAGGCGCTGCCGGAGCGCCTCGTCGTCCTGGTCGCCGAAAAGGTCGAGATTGAGCGCGCGCGGTCGGTGGCGACCGAGCTGATGCTCCCCATTGAGTTCCGCGCCGCCCTGCCGTTGCGTTTGAAGGTCGCCCTCGCGCGGACCTACGGGGTCCCTTTGGAGCGGCGCCTCGAGCGGCTTCTTCGGCGCCTCTCGCGCCCCGCCAGTGTGCCGCCGCCGGCGCTCCTTGACGCAACGCTTGTCGCGCGTTCTGGCGCGCCCGATGCTGAGGGCGACCGCACCGTTCCCCAGGACGAATTCGCCGCCGCGCGCGGGACCGTCGACGGGATGTTCAAAACCGATGACGCCGTCGACCCGGCGATTTTGGCAGCGCCGTCGGACGACACATTCCTTGCGTCGGCGCCGGCCCCCGAGGTTGCCCTGCGGCCGGCCACGCCGGAACCGTCGTCCCCGCCAGCCGAGCCCGCTTCGGTCGATGAGGAGCCGATTTCTGAGGCGCCGGTCACGGCGGTCGTTCCGGAGCCGATCCTCCTGCCGGAGGCGTTTGCCGACGCACCCAACACCGTGTTCGTCGGCCGAACCATCGCCACTCAATCGCCCGTTCCGACGGCCGTTGAGCCGGTTGTGACGGCCGCGCGCATCGCCGATCCACACACGGCGACGACGCTGGAAATGAAGGCGTGGCCGGCCGGTGTCGCCGCCGCGATGGGCAATCGTTCCGTCGCGTCTGAAACGGCAGTTTCCAAGAAGACGCCGAAGCGACGCAAAGGGCCGTTCGGGTTGAAGGAGCTCGACGAGGACCTTGCCGACGTCGACGACCGCGACGCGATCCTCGACGCATTTGTTGCATATTCTCGTCAATTCTTCGAGTACATCGCCCTCTTCGTGGTCCAGGGGGACGTCGCCGAGGGGCGCGATGGCTTCGGGCGCGGCGCGTCGCGCGACCGGGTGGTCCAGCTTGGATTTCCGCTGGAATTTCCGAGTATTCTTCACGACGCACGCGCGAAAAAACAAATGATGATTCGCGGGCTCGCGACCGAGGGGGTCGATGCCCAGCTCGCCGACGACCTTGAGCGGCCCCGCGGCGTCGCTGCCCTCGCCGCCCCCATCGCCGTTCGTGGCCGCGTCGTCGCCATGCTTTACGCCGACGACGATGGGGCGCCGATCGACGGTCCGGCAGTGACCGAACTCCCGCGGGCAGCAATTCTTGCAGGACGGGCTTTCGAGCGCATCCTCCTTCGTCGTAAACTCATGAAAGACCCGTCCCAGCATTCCGAAGCGGCACCTGGTGCCCCCCTTCGGACGGAAGGGCGGGCGGCGGGCGCTGCATCTCCAGCGACCGCACCGGCGGACGATCCCCAGGACCCTCCAGGGCCGCATCGGGGCACGCGCGTCGACGGCCCTACGGAAAAGCGCCCCGCCACCATTATCCACGTGGCGTGGCAAACGGGCGATTCGACAGACTTGACTGGGCACGGGACGGACGAAAAAGGGCGAAGCGCCATGACGACGAAACGAAACGGCGGAGACGATGTGTGGATCCCGGGCGCGCCAGCGCCGACGTCGACGCGCGACGGGCGACCGGCCCCCGCCGCTGCTCCCGACGATGAGGTTTGGTCCCCGGGTGCGCCAGCCCCAGTAGCCGCCGAAGCGGACGAAGAGGTCTGGACGCCGGGCGTGCCCGCTGCGCGTCCAAGCGGACCGGTCCTCAAACCGGATTTGCTCGCGGCAGCCGAGCAATTGGCGACCAAGGTCAAAGTCACCACGAGCGATTCCTCGCCCCCCGCCAGTGAACGTCATGCCGGCGATTTCTCGGCGAGCATGGCGGCGCGGCGCCCTCCGCCGTCGACGAAAATGGTCGTCGAACAATCGACCATCATTCTCGAAGTCGAACACGCACATGCCGACGTCGTCCGCGCGGCACTCGCCGGTTCCGAAGATTCGATCAGCGAGCTTTTCCGCCTTGGCCCCGCCGCGATGCCGGCGTTGATGGCCGAATTCCCTGGCCCCGTAGCCGAGGTCTCCGTCGATAAAGCGCTCCCGCGCGCTTCCGAATGCGGCCCAGTACTGAAGCTTATCGCGAAGATGCGTAAGGCGGCCCTCCCGTATGTGCTCGATCACGCAGACGGAAAAGACGTCACTCGACGCTTTTGGGCGACGTTACTGCTCGCCGAATTGCCCTATGTCGACGCGGTCGAAATCGTGATTGCGCGGACGATGGACGAGAGCCTCCGTGTACGCAATGCGGCCCGCTACGCGGCACGCGCACTCGCCGAGATTCAGCCGCGTGCGACCGTCGATCGCCTCGCGAAATTTTCGACGCACCCGCAGACCCCCATCGATGAACGTCGGTGGGCGATCGAAGCGCTCGGGGACGTGGGCGAGCCGCTCGCCGTCCCGGTCCTGATCTCGACGCTCGAGCGGCAGCCCGAAGAGCTCTGCGAAGCTTCGCAGAAGGCGCTCGTGCGACTTACGCTCGTCGATTACAAGCAAGATGCACGTAAATGGTCGTCTTGGTGGGCGAGCAACATCGGTCGCCATCGGATTGAGTGGCTGATCGATTCGCTCCTTCACGACGACGAGCAGCTCCGCCAGCGCGGAGCCCGCGAACTCGGGACCTTCGTGAAAAAGCCGGTTCCGCTCGCCGCCGAGCGGCGTGATCGAGAGCAAGCCCACTTGGAGATCCGCGAGTGGTGGATGAACGAGGGGCGTCTACGCTACGTGCGCGAGTCATGAAGTTCCGGCACGCGGGCGCTGGCGCCACGTTTATTCTTGGAATCGTTATGCTTTCGGCGGCGGCGGCCGCCGACCCGGCACCAAAGCGCCATTGCAAACATGACGGCGTCACTGCGCCAGCGGCCGCTTCGTGGACCGGGACGTCGGCGATGCCCCACGACGCTGTGGAAGCGCTCCGTGCAGCGGTCGACGGCGTTCGCGGGGCGGCGATTCCTCCGGGGAAAACAAAACGTTACGGCCACGCCGACCTTCTCGTCCATGCCCCCCTCGACGTCGTCCTTCTGCAGGCGACCGCCTACGGCCAGTACAAAGACCTGAATCCGTGGCGCTTCAAGACGAGCCGCATCGTCGCGAAGGAAAAGGAGCAGACCGATGTCTATTTTCAGGTATCGGCGCTGAAGGGGCTCGTCACGCTGTGGGAGGTGCTCCGCTTCGGTCCGCCGGTCCAGCGGGAGCCGGGCGTGGTCCGTGTCGAAGGGACGTTTGTGCGCGGAAACGTGGAAGATGCATCGATCCTCCTCGATCTCCATCGGATCGACGACGCGACGACGGTGATCTCCGCCAATTTGCTCACCGAGCTCGAATTCCCCGTCCCCGCGGAAGAGCTGGAACGCGAGCTTTCCAACTCGGTCGGCGACGCCGCAAAGGGCATGCGCGACAAGAGCGAGGCGATGGTCCGCGCCCGCCTCGAAGCGGCAAAGCCCCACTGACCCACAAAGCCGTTCTCCGATCCGGCGTAGCGCCGGGCGGAGCTAGCGGTCAGGGCGTCCGGAGGTTCGCGCCGTAGAGGCTGTTCGGGTACCGCGCAAAAAATCGCGTGGTCCGCGCGTCGGCGGCGGCGGTGTTCCCCTGGAGGCGGAGTGCGTGGATGGCGAGCGCCTCCCGCTCCTCGCTGTGGGCTCCCGCCGGGTAGAGGCGTGCGTGGGTATCGAGGAGCACCATCGCTTCGGCGCCGTCCCCTCGGCGGACCGCCGCTTGCGCACGCTCGACGATCTCCCGCTCTTCGGCCGGTACGGCCCGTGCTTTTTCCGGAGTATTCGGCAGCGAATTCAACGAGATTCCAGGTTTCAGAGACGCAGTTGAGGGCGCGATCGCCGGCTCGCTGGCGCCGACCGGTGCCTGCATCAACGCAGGTTCCTCGGCCGGTTTCTGCATTTCTGCAGGTGGTGACGAAACCGCCGCAACGGCAAGGGCGCGCGTCGGTTCGCTCGGTCGCACAGACACCTCCCCCGCGGCCCGCGCCCGGTAAGCGGCCACCCCGCCTCCGAGCAGAGCGACAGCGGCGAGCGGCACGACCCACTTGGCCAGCAGTGCGCCCTTCGTTGCCGTTGCGGCGGCGTTGGCCGTTGTGGTGGCGAGCCCCCCCGCAACTGGAACGCCGAGCGTCGCCGAAAGGCGCGCTTCCAGACGGGCACGGGCGGCGTCGGAGGGGCCGAGATCGCCGCGGAGGGCGTCGAAGGGGTCGGGGGCGTCGTTCATGGGAACTCCGTGGCGAGGGGGCGATTCGGGACGGAGGCGCGCTCCCGTGAATGGCGGATGTCTTCGCGGGCGAGTCGAAGGCGCGAATAGGCAGTATTCAGAGGAATTTCGAGGCACGCGGCAACATCCGGCACGCTGAGCCCTTCCAGCTCGACGAGGACGAACACGGCGCGTCGCTCGTCGGGGAGGCGATCGAGGAGCGCGAGGGCGGCGGCGATCGCCTGCTTCTGCGCCGACTGGGACTCGGGGCTCGGCGCGTCGCAGGCCCCCTCGACCTCCCCCTCGTCGCTCGCCGCGAGGCGCTCGTTGCGCACGTGGGCGCGACGCTTCTGGGCGAGTGCCGCATGCACCACGAAGGCATAGAGCCACGGGCGGAGCGGCCGGGCACGGTCGTAGCGATCGAGGTGGCGATGCACAGCGACGAACGCGTCGTGGGTGACGTCTTCGACATCGCGGTCGGCGACGCCAAGACGCCGAACGAGCGACCACGCCCAGCCGAGATTTTCGGCAAAAATGCGCGAAAAGTCCTGAGTTTGCCCGGCACCGCCGGTGGGCGGCGACGAACCGGCAGGCACGGATGCGGGTGCGCGAAGAGGAGGCATGGGCGGCGATCCCCTCCATTGGTGCAGGCGTCGCCGAATCCGTCACGAAAAGGACCCTAGCGAAACGAAAAACTCACATGGGCCGTCGCCCCGGCAACGAGAGGGCCGCTGGTCCAGAGCACGAGCGGACCAGCGCCCCCACCGAGCGCGGCGACGGTGCGGCGAAGGGGCCCGCCACCGAGGACCTCCCCAGAAAACTCCCAGCGACGCCCGACGGGAATGGCGAGAAAGGCGCCGCCGCTGGCGTAGGCCCCGATCGCCGCCGCGCGACGGGCATCGGCGACGTCGCGCCCGGCCGCCGAACTCGCGAAGACGGCAAATTTTCCCGCCACACCTAAAGAAAACGAGAGTTTACGAACGATCCCGAAGCGACCGCTTAGGCCGATCTCGTAGCCGGTGACGGCGACGGCGACGCCCCCTGCGGTCGCCGGGACGTCCGTCGTGCCGAGGTAGCCAAAGTCGAGCGAAATCCGCCCCTTCGGCAGGCAGGACCGCGCGCCGCAGTCCTCAGGGAGCACGACGCCGACGGCGACCGTCCCGACCGGCGCCGGGCGTGGGGTACGGCCTACCGCGAGGCCGCCGCCAACCTCGACAACGCCGTAAAGGCGATCGAAACCGTAGCGCGGCGACAATGGACCAGGCCTCACCGGGACGCGGGATGGCGATGCCGGGACGGGCACGGTCACCGCGGCCGGCGGCGGCTTTTCCTCGGTCGGTTGCGGAAGAATCTCGTTTGATGGAGGCGGCGAAGGAGACGTCGGGACCGCTTCTTGGGGTGTGTTTCCCCCTCTGAGTGGCGCCGGGCGGGCGTCCGCGTGGAGCGGGTCAATGGCGACGGCGACCGCAAGCACGGCCGACGAA
>JAAFHJ010000241.1 GCA_013298325.1 Myxococcales bacterium
CCGGAGCCGTCGGGCATCATGAGGTCGCAGAGGACGACGTCCCAGGGCTGGGTCGCGCTCGCGATCGCGTCTTTGCCAGCGGCGAACCCGGGCGCGACGCCGACGCGGTACCCCTCCCGCTGGAAGAGGATCGTGAGCATCTGGCGGAGGCTCGGTTCGTCGTCGATCAGGAGGATGGAGGGGGGCGTCACGATGGCAGTCGATCAGTTAACGACCTCCCGCCGCCGAGTTCCAGGAAATTCCGCCGTTTCGGACACGCAGAGGACCAAACAAAAGGAAAACGCCCAACCCCCTTCGGAGGCGGAGCGTTTGCCCGTCCAAGATCGGTCGCGGCTACTTCTTGCGCCCGATGACGACCTTCGTCGCTTCGCCCTTCGTCGAGAAGGGGACCGTTTCGCGCATCCCCTGATCGCTGTTGATAAACAGCGCCGTGTGAGATCCGGAAGCGACCTTCACCTTTTGGGGGGTGTCTCCGAGCGGCTTCCCGTCCAGGACGACCTTCGACGGCGGGACCGAGTTCAGCGTGACCATCGTGTCGCCGCCCGCGGGGGCAGTCGTGGTTGCGGCGGTTGCCGTCGTCGTGGCCGTTGCCGCAGTCGTCGCCGTCGTTGCGGCGGTCGTTGCGGGGGCAGCCCCCTTGGCGGTCATGTTGATGGTGATCGACTTTTCCGCTTGGCCGTCGACGAACTCCAACGGCTGCTTGAAGTCGTCGAAGCCTGCCTTCGTGGCTTCAAGCGTGTAGCTCTTGGCCGTCGGAATTTCGATAACCGCTGGGAATTTATCGGGAACTGCTCGGCGGTCGCTCCCGGAAACGAGGAACACCTTCGCTCCAGCCGTTGCCAGATCGAGCGTGATCCGTCCCGTGAGGACCTTGAGCTTCTGCTCACCGAGGTCGACAACTTCGTCGGCCTTTACGGTGATCGACTTCTCGAAGGCCTCGTAGTGGCGCTTCTTCACGTCGTCGAACACGTCGACGACAGTGATCTTGTACGTCCCCGCAGCGAGGTCGGTGATCGTTGCCGGGAGCGCACCGCGGTCTTTTCCATCGACGAACACGTGGAGCCCGTTGCCCGGACTCGTGACCTTAAAGCCGGTGCCCTTGGTCGCCGCCTGCTTCGTGTCGTCTTTGGTTTCCCCGCCGGACTTCGTGAGCTTGAACGATACCTTCGCGTCCTCGCCGCCTTTGAGTTCGAGGTGTTTCGGCTCTGCCTTCTCGTAACCAGCTGCTTTTACTTTGATATCGTGGGGTGACGCAGGAACGTCCCGCAGGATGCAGGGGCTGGTTTCGCAGCCTTCGCGACGGCCGTCGAGGTAGACCTCGAGGGCGTCGACACTTTCGCCTTTGCTGTCGACGACTTCGATGTTGAGCGTCCCCTTCTTGGGGAGGATCGCGAGGACGATGCCGGCCGCAACACCGGCCGCGACGACAAGACCGACCGCGAGACCGAGCCAAGTCTTGCCACCGCTGGGGGCGGCCGGAGGCACAAGCGCCGTCTGCTCCAGGTTCCGCGGGGGCATTGACGCGGTCGCCGGCGGGGGAGGGGTCGAGCGGGCGGGAGGCAAGCTCGCTTGCTTCGGCGGCGGCGGCAGCGCGAGAGGCTGCGTCGTCTGACCTGGCGGCGTCGCGCCAGCGCTGGCGAGGGTCGAGTTTAGCCCGCCCGAATTCGGCGGGAGCGTCGTTCGCGCGGGGGGCGGCGGCGCAGCACCACCCGAATTGGGCGGAAGAGTCGGCGTGCGGCCGGAAGCGGGGCCGAGGCCCACTGGCGGCGGCGGCGGCGTTCCAGGCGGCGGCGGCGGACGCACAGAAACCGGGGCGCCGCCAAGCGGAGCAGCGGCGGGCGGGAGCGCACCAAGGCCTTCCGTCGTCTTGGGCGGATCTTCGTCTTTTTTGTCGAAAACGTGGGTCGCTTCGTTCTCGTCGTCCCAATCCATCTCAAGGCCGGCCCCCTTCGCTTTCGCGGGGGCTGCGGCGGCGGGTGCCACTGCTGCGGCTGCGACGGGTGCTACCGGCGCCACGGGGGCCACGGGGGCTACCGGCGCTACCGGCGGAACGGGGGGATTCGTCAGCGGCGCGGTCGGAGGGGCGCTAGGCGGTGCCGGCGGCCGCACGGAAACGGGGGGCGTGCCCGGGAGAGCTGGCGGGGCGCCGGAAAGCGGCTTGGCCGCAGGCGCTCGAATGGATGCCGGGGGGGGCGCCGGCGGCTGTGAAGCACTCGTCGTCGGCGGGAGGGCCGGCGGCTGCGAAGGCGATGCGGCAGCCGGAGGCGCCGGCGGGGCGCCCGGATTCGAGGCAGCCGGCGGGCGCATCGATGGCGGCGGCGGCGGGGCCCCCCCACGAAGCGACGCGGGCGGCGGAGGAATTGCTCCCGGGGGCAGCGTCGCCTTGCCAGGGGGTGGCGGCGGAGCGGACCGGTTCGTCATCGCCGGACCACCGCTAGGCGGCGGCGGTGGTGCGACGGGGCTCGGCACGCCCAGCAGTGTCTGCTTGGTCATCGGCCGGATGGAGTTCGGCGCTCCATCTCCGGGCTTCTTCCCAAGCCCTTCGAAGATGTCGAGGTTTCCGCCACCGTTCTTCTCGTCCGCCATCGATCACTCCGTCAGAGAAAGCGCCACCGCCATAAGCGGAGTGGCCTCGCGTTTCGCGCGCCGCAGGGCGACCCGATGGCCGCAGCGGTTTCGTGTCGAATCTTGGGTAAACTACTGAGGTTGCAGGGAAAAGATTGTGTCTCGCCCTCCGCTGGCCCCGGCCGCGGTGCGGCGAAGCTCCTCGCGTGTGCAGCCACCCCCCTCGGTCGGTGCCGATGAGGATGACCCAAGTCGCGATCCCCTACCAGACCGTGAAAGGTGCGTGAAGGTGGTTTGTGGAGCCCCCCCCGATTGCGTAGGCGTCCGTCAGCGCCCCGATTCCCACCATCGCTCGTTCGGCAGGAGCCCGCGCTTGGAATTCGTCCCGCAGTGAACCTCACCGACTTCGCGATGGTAGAGGTCCCAGTCTTCGATCCAAGCCACCTTGACCCCAATTTTCGCGAGTGCCCCTTCGAGCTGAACTTTGAAGATGTCCTTCCCGTCGATGACCGGCCCGTGGGGCTCCGGTGCGGCGAAGGTGTCGTCGGCGAGCACGAGGCCGTTTACCGTGCCCGGTTGATAGGCGACCGACGCCCCTTGAACCGGTTCATGCAGGTAGGGGACTCGAACGATCTCTGCGTCGGTCAAGCCCGTTTCCGCTTTGAGAATCGCGAGTTGCGACTGCACATGAGACGCGGTCGATGCGCTCTCGCTCATCACGTCCGTGTTCGCCAAGACCTTGGCGATTGTCGTCTCGGCGGGCGTCTCCGCGCCGGTGTCGTCGATCCACTTTCGGCCGGTGAAGAGGGGAGTGTCCCCTTTTCCCGCATCGACCTGCGCCTGGAGCATTTCGCGCGCGAGGGCGGGGTCATTCACCAACGCGACCCATCCGCGGGGCGTCGGCGCTTTGACGAAAGAAATGGTCTCGTCAACGTGACCAACAAAGAGCCACGACGTATCGATGTTCACCGTCGGCTGGACTTCCTGCGCGTCCAGCAATTTTGAGAACGACCGATCGGGGGCGAAACTCTTGATCGAACCGCGAAGCAGCCGCCCAAGCGGATAGCTCTTGGCGCCGTCAGAAAAGGGCGGAATTGTTTCCGTATTTCCGAAAGAATTTAGCGAATCGGACGCTTCGTCATGCCCCGCATCGTACTGCTGCACCGCCGCCGAGTCGGGGCCGCGGAACTTGATAAATACGACCTTCCCCGCGGGACGCAGGGGGCTTTTGGCCGATTTGGGTTCGTAGACATTCGCCGAACGCAAGAAGATATTCATCTTCTGTTGCTTGCCGTCGGTGGCGGGCATGGAGGCGTAGCCAATCTCCATGTAGTCCTGAATCCACTGATCGTAGTAGGGCTGCGTCCGTCCGAGCTGTTCTTCACCATCGAGTTCGAAGAGGAAGTCCGAACTTGCGCTCGGATACCGAGCCGCAATGGCCGCCTTGAGGGCCGTTCGTGTTTCGGTGGAGCCCGTGTCGCCCGGGAATTTTGAGACAAAAACCTGTTCTTCTGGCGCGAGATGGTGCCGAAGAACAACGGGGGCCACGCGGAGAAGAACGCTGTCGCTCGTGTCCTTGCCGCCGCTTGAGACGGTAAATGTGACCGTGACGCGGCCGTTCCACACGTCCGCATCCCGGACAATATCGGTACCCTCGAGACCGATCGAAACGCCGTCGCGAAGATCGGCGGAAGAGAGTGTGTCGGCGGTGGGATCAAAAAACGTCCAGGCGCCGCTGCGCTGAATAAACAAATGCACCTTCCCGACCGAAGCATCATCGACGGCGAGGTGCCCGACGGCATCAATCGGGGCTTTCGGCCAGGGGCGGGTGCCCAGCGGCGCCAGATCGAGGGCGTCTGCGTCGCCGTTGATTTCTGTATCGGTGGCGTCGTTGCAGCCGGGAAGATCGACGTCACTCAACGGGCCGCCGGAGCTGTTGGTGCCCGAACAGCGCTTGCTGTCGTCGTCAATATTCGCCAAGAAAATGGCGCCATGCTTGGCGTCCCAGGTCGTCTTTTCGGCGATCTCGGTCGCGTCTTCCCAATCGAGCTTTCCGTTGCGATTTGTGTCGGCGCGAAGCTCCACGACGGGCGTCGAAGCGGTCTGGACTTCCACGGAACAGGCGGCGGCCGATCCGAATACGGCGAAAACGAGCGGGACCTTCCCGCGCACGAGGCTGAACTTTCCGATCACTTCGCCACCGCCTTCTTTCCTGCAAACGCGGCCACTTGGGGGGCGAGTGCATCGAGCGCCTGCTGTTGCGGCGGCGTCGCATTTTCGCGAGATACCTCGATGAGTTTCGACGTTTGCGGCCAGGCGACCGTGGTCAGCGCGTCGGCCGCGGTCGCCCGTGTCGCTCCTTCGGTTGCAAGATACACGCGAATGGCCTGCTTGGCTGCGGCGGCACGAACGGCAGGACCCTCGGGCAGCGAACGGAGAGCAGGCGTCTCCCAGGCCCACGACGACCCGATCCGGCCGAGCGCATTTGCGACCAGACGAGCGGTCGTTTCATTGTCGGTAGGCACCGTTCCGAGCGCTTCAACAATTGCTACTTTTCGACAATCACCTACGCCGGCAATAATGGCGTTTTGAAGCGGCGATGCCGTCTTTACGCGTTGGGCGAGGTTCGCAACGTCGCTCTCAATTCCCAATTTACCAAGTGCTTCCGCAGCCGCACGGACTTCGTAGTACTCGCTCGAACCGGCGAGGACTTCGCGGAACAACGGGGCCGCTTTGGCATCACGAAGCGCCCCGGCAGCTTCGAGGAGTCCCGCCCGCAACGAAATGCGCGCCGCCTCACGACTCGGCATGGCGAACCGCTCAGGAAATGCGAGCGGTTCGAGGAGCGCGAGAAGGGAAACGTTGTGAAGAAGAGGTGCGGTAGCAGCATAGAGTCCGCGTTTCTTCTGGTCCCGCGCGTCCGCCGACGCGACGACCGCTGCTACGGTCCGGAACGCTTCAGGATGGGCCTGCTTTTCGGCGGCGATCCCCGCCTCCAGATTCGTCCGGACGTCGGCGCCGATCGCGACAGAGACAAGCGAATTCGTTGCTTTGACCGGCGTTTCCGCGAGCGAAGCGGGGCCGGCGAGGAACGCGGCGAGGGCGAGTGAGGCAGCAAACACCCCAGGGGCGACGCGCGCCCGTTCGCGAAGCGGGAGACGGCGCGGAGTTCTCTGCAAACGCGTTCGGTGCATCGACGTCGCGTTAGCGCGCAGGCCCCACGCCGACAAGGGGCCACCCAACCCTTTACAAACAATCGGGAAAGATTGCCGACTCGTTAGGAAGGATAGCCGTTCGCCCTACTGGCAATGATCGGGCGGTCGTCCGCCGCCGCATGCGCTGTTTCGGAAAGTTGGCTCGTCGGCGTGGCCGAAGATCGTCTACAAATCCCGGGTGATGGTCCCCGCCAAACCGACGAGTCGCTCCCTCCGATTTTTATCGATTTTTCTGCTCCTCGCCCCCTTCGGGGCTTGCGGAAATGACGCCGCCGCCGAGCCTCCCGCAGACGGCGGACGCGTGCGCGACGCGGCGGTCACCGACGATGCGTCAAGCGACGGTGGCCTCGGGCCCGCTGACGGGGCTACCGATGGCGCTGCGGGGCGCGATAGCGGCATGAGCGACGCGGGTGCGCCACGCGACGCAGGGCCGCCAGCCGCCCCTCGACGTTTTCTGTGCATCAATGGCGCGGGTGTTGACGGCGCCGGCGGTCGCGGGAGTGGCGGGAATCCCGACTTCGAGACCTTGTGTTCGCGCCTCGGAGCTGGCCTCATTCAGGATTGTGCGAGCGGAACCTGCTACTCAACATTCGCCTTTGAGACCACCGGAAACCCGTCACGGGATGCACTCGTGAAGGCCCTCGATAGCAACAAAGATGGCCGCGTCACGGCGGCGGATGATCCCGCACGTCTCGTCCTCGTCGGTTACTCGTGGGGGGGGGACCAATGTCCGCGATCTTGCCCTCTGGATGGCGTCGGAAGCGCGTTTTGACGATGCACGTCGCCGCGTCGAGTATCTCCTCGCGCTCGACCCCTACCGTCCCGGCGCGACCATGGACGTTCCCGGGAATGTGGACCAATTCGTCGAGTACCGTCATTCGGTTGCCCCTGCGAACGATTGCTCGCGAATCACCGTGGGCGGCATTCCTGTCAGTGGCCCTTATCTGGGGATTGTCCCGCGCTGCAAGGCGGGAACAGCGTGCACCGATTACGATTACACCTTGGGGGGATCCACCTTCTTTCCGGGCGCATTCACCCCGGGCCGAGGCTACACCGGCTCAAACGTCGATCACTGCGGACTCGTCAACGTGGCCGCCTCAGCGATCCCGCCACTCCTTGCGGGGGCAGCCTTCTCGCCGCTTCCGCCCAAGGTCGCCGTCGCGACCTACTGAGGCTCAATCACGGGCAGGTGATGTCACCGTTTGCGTGAGTCTTGAGCGGGTACGTGACGTCGTAGGGGCCTTCAAAGAAGCACGGCCCGGAGACCTTCCCTTCGTAGGGGATTTCGACGCCCCCGACACTGTAATACGGCTTCTTGATCGTTAGGTTTGCGCAGAATCGTGCATTGTTCTTAATCTTCAAAGCGAAGTCTGCGCTTTCGCCGCCAACGTCGACGTTCTTCGGTGCATCGGGATTCGGGATCTTGAACGCACCATTGGGAATCAACAGGTTGGTCGCGACGGCTGTCCCTTCGCCCCGTGCGTCGATTACTGCGTGGGTCTCGTTCTTGTTGTCGAACGTCTTCTCGATGG
>JAAFHJ010000243.1 GCA_013298325.1 Myxococcales bacterium
GGCCGACGGCCGCAAGGGCGTTGTAAACAAACGCCTTATTTGGGTCGTCCTCCACGAGTTGCCCGAAGGCTTCACCGACGACGAGCCGGGCCGGGCTGAAGTAGGCGCGGGGGGAGGTCACCGCAAAGCCGAGGAGCTGCCCGTTGACGCCGAGCTTCGCCGTCGGGCTCTTGGTGAGATCGCTGTAAATACTTAAAAATGTGAGGCCACGTGCGTTTCCGTCGGTGACGATCGCCGTCGCCGCCTCCGCGTAAAAGGAGAGCGGTCCGAGGAGCGGCCCGTTCGCTGTCGCCGCGACCGTGTGGAGTTGGAGCTTCGCGGCGATCATGCCGGCGGTGTAGGAAAAGGCGTCGCTCGTGTACCCGAGCGAGGCCTGGTATTTCGTCCCGATGCGACGCGTTGCCTTCGCTTGAAGCCAGGGGCGCAGCGTCCCCGACGTGCCGTCGGCGGTCATCCACTGGCCACCAACGCGCCCGACGAGCGTGTAGGTTCCCCCTTCACGGACGGTCAGTTGGGTCCCGAAACCGACGACCTCCCCGTGCATATTTACGTTTGTCGTGACCGCTTTTCGTACGTTTGCATCGATGGCCAATCGCCATTGGCGGTCGAGGTCAAACTCGCTCCGTGCCGCGTACGTCGTCGAGCGATTGGTCCCATTGTCTGTCGACGTCGAAAGGGCGACGCCAAAGCGCGGCGCGTGGGCCTCCCGGAGCCGATCGAGGAAGCCGACGGCGTCCGGCGAGGGGAATTTGCTTCCGGCGAGCGCCCCCTCGACCGTGCGAAACGCATCCCGCTCGAAGCCGAGCGCGTGGCTCGCGTCGGCGAAGCCGAGTTGGGCGTCGAAGGAGTCGGAACGCAGGGCGCGTGCTTGCCGGTAGAGCACGCGGGCCGCTTCGTAGTCCCCCTGCTGCATCCGAAGGCGTGCAAGTCCAAGAAGTGGTTCGACTTTCTCGGGGAACTGCTCGCGCAATCCGCGGAGGCTCCGCTCGGCGTCGTCGTCGTGGCGTCGTTGGATTTCGGCGCCGGCCGACGCGACCGCCGCTTCGAAAAGCTCGTCTTTGGAGGTCGCGAGCGCGGAGGCAGTCTTCGCATAGGTGAGCACGGCGTCGTCATCGATCGGGAGCTGGGCAAGGGAGGTCCACAAGCGCAACGCCTTGGGATTCTTCACCGTTCCCGCGAGCAGCGCGATGCGCGCCTCCTGGGGTCGTCGCTGGGCGAGGAGCGCGGAGCCGAGGAGGAGCGGGGCGTCGACGCTTGCTGGCATCGTCACCAGCGCCGCCCGCGAGAGGCGCTCGGAGGCGGCGAATTCGTGCCGGTCCATCGCCTGGTTGGCCGAGCGAATTTGGAGGCCGTGGATCAGCGTCGGGAGCGCCTCGCGGTCGGCGGGGGTCTTGGCCGCCGCGGTCGCTCTCTGAAGAAAATCAGCCGCTTCCACGAGACTACCATCGTCAAGGGCCGTCCAGAACGCGCCCGCGAAGGTGCCGAAATCGGCGGGCCCCTCAGTGATGGCCGCCGCATAGGCCTCTTTCGCAAGCGCCCGCGACTGCGTCGAAAGGGCGGCACTCCCGCGGGCACGTAGAAGGCAAAGCCTTGAGTTTTTGATGTTTTCCTGGGCCGATTCCGGCGGACCGGGGACGAGCTTCAGCGCTTGGGTGGTAAGCGCAACGACCTCCGCGCCACGCTTCTTCTCGAGGAGGTTCCAGCTCGCCGCACAGCCGTGGTCGAGGGTTGCGGTGGCGAGCTCGGGGCGCTGCCCGGCCACCGCAGCGAGGCGATAAAATGCCGCCGCCGCGTCGCCGTCCTCCCGTTGCATCGAGGCGATTCGCAGCAAAAACGGGGTTGGCGGTGTGGTTGTGAAGCCTCCGAACCAGCGTGCGCGCTCGGGGGCCGGCCAAGCGGCTACTGTGGCCAGGGCCGCATCGGCATCCTCGCCAGCGAAATCGGCGGCGGCGAGGAGTCGATCGACCAGCGGCCCGCGGGGGACTTCGACGGGTGCCTGGCTCAATGCGGCGCGAAGGGCTCGACGTTCCAAGAGTTTTGCCTCGGCCCGGGCCGGGTCGAGCGTCCTTGCTGTCGCCAAGGGGGCGAGCGCATCGAGGGGGAGCCCGCGCGCGAGGGCGAGATCGGCCTGGGCCAGGTACCCGTCGACGAAGGTCGGATCGAGGCGGGTTGCTTGGTGGAGGGCGTCGTCGGCAACCGGAAAATCGCCGCTCCAGAGCGCCAGGAGCCCGGTCGTCAGAGCCAGTTCACAGCGCTCGTGGAGGGTCGCCGGGCGCGCCCGTTTCAGCGCCTTCTGGGCGCCTGCGGCGTCCTTCGCCTGGCCGAGCCGGCGTGCTTCTGCGAGTGCATCGGCAAACGGGTCGACCGGTGCCGGCCCTGTCGCCGCCTGGGCGACCGGTGCAGGGGCGCGCGCTGGGGCGCTTCCCGGGGTGACCGCCGATCCATGCGCAAAGAGAAGGGACGAGAAAAGTGCGGGGATCATGGCTTGAAAAACTCCTGACGAACCGCGAGCCAGGCCGGCTTTGCGCGGTTGTTCTTGCGAAAAAGACCGAATGAATCCCCGCGGCGTTTCTCGCTACCAAGGGGCGAATCATCCGGTGAAGCGTCGACGTCTCCGAGCGTCCAGACGAACCCGTAAAAAGGTTGCCGCCCGAGGCCCCGTGCAAACGCGTGGAAGTAGCCGGCCTGCAGGCGCTCTTCGGAAGGCTTGCCGCGAAACCCAAATTCTGCAAGAACTACAGGCTTTTTTCCGCAGCGTCTCCGCACTTCACCGAGGCGTCTTGCGACGTCGACCGGCATCCCGAAGTCGCTGTAGGATACAAATGTGAGATCCCCCTCAAGCAGGCATGCGTGGCTGGGATCGCTCCACGAAATCGTTCGTGGATGGTCCGGGTCGTAGCGCGTTGCGCGCTGCGCGACGAAGCGGAGAAACGCGAGGACGTCGTCCTCCGGTTGTACCTTGAATTCGGCATCGGGACCGTTCATCAAATCCCACCCAAACAGTGCAGGATGTTCGCGGAAGGTGCCGAGGATCGCCTCGAGGTGACGGTCGACCTCGGGCCAGTAGGCGAGGTCGACGTTTCGCCGTCCGCCGAACAGCGTGAACAGGACGCGGAGGTGGTTGCGGAGGGCGAGGTCGAGAACGCGCGTGAGGCGATCGAGGGCGATTTCCGTCGGGATGCCTCCGCCGGCACCATCGAAGTGTACCGGAATTCTTACGAATTTTATGCCGGCGCCGCCAAGGCGTTCGAAGTCGGCGGCGACTTTCGCGAGCGGATCGGGCGGCTCGGTGTCTGGTTTGGTGAGCGCCGCGTTGCGGACGAAGTCGCCGCCAGCGAGGCCGCTCCGGACGTCGTTGATGCCGCGTACGTCGACGTCGCCGTGTTCGTCGACGAAGCGGTCCCCCTCGGTACGCACAGGCGCGAAAGGGAGCGGCGGGAGCGGCGGCGGGGCGGGGCAGGCGGCGGGGCCGATCCTCTGGAGATCGCTGATCTTCCAGTAGCCGTCTTCCAGCCGAAGGAGGGCGTCGAAGGTCCCTTCGTCGGAGCCGCGCGCGAGCGATGCGCCCGTCTTCCGGTCGCGGACGACGAAGGCGGTCCGGAGACACCGATCGCGCACATGGGCGACGCGCCCGTCGTAGGTGTACTGGTGAAGTTCGAGGGCGTGCTCGAGGGCGACTTCATCGGTCGCGTAGGGGGAGACGCGGGCGCCGTCGACGCTGTCTTCCGCCCCACGAAGCGCGGGCGGGGCGAACTCCCGTTCGAGCGCGAGCGGGTGATCGGCCCGTTTTGCTTCGAACAATCGCCGCCAGGCCGCCTCATAGCCGCGCTGGAGCGTCGTTCGGTTCCAGCGGTCCATCGGCCGCCCGACGTCCCCCGCATCGGCGAGCCAGACGCTCCGCGGCCCCCACAAGATCTTCTCCTCGGTTTCGAGGAAAATCGGGACGAACGCTTTCGGACCCGGCTTCGCTGCGGCGACGAAGGCACGGCCGACGAGATAGGCGGTCACGACGACGATCACGAGGGCGCCGAGCCACTGAAAGCCGCGACGTGTGAGGAAGACGCGAAAGAGGTTGGGGACCTGTTCGACGACGGCGGCGAGGCGGCGCTTGCCGGCACGACGTACGCCTTTTTTCGAAAATTCAAGTTCTTCCGGGGTTGCGCGTCGAAGGCCCAACGTCGACGCATCGCCGCGGGGGCGGAGCACGGGGACCGCAAACGGGGCGCGCCCTCGAGCACGGACGCTCCGCGGCCCCGCATGATGGCTCGCTGGCGCTCGTGACGCAGGTCCCTGCGATTGTGGGCCCGCCGCGCGCTGGGAAACGGGGGCCGCGCTTCGCCGCGCGCTGTCGCCGCGGTCGCTCCGCGTCGACTCGGGGCCGTGAGACGCGGATCGCTCAGAAGAAGGGCCCTGCGATACTCGTTGCGACCAGGCGGCTTCGCGGCGCGAGACCGGTGCGGCGCTCTCGCGGGCCGTTCGTCCCGGGGCGCGAGAATTGGTGTGTTGTGGCGATGCCGGCGACGACGCTCCCCGTAGCGATTCGGGCCCGCCGCCCAGAAAGCCGGAGGTCAGCGACGGCGGCAGCGAATAGCTTTCCACTACGCGGGTCGACGTAGGGTAAGAACTGTAAATACGATCGCTTAGACTTCGTGGCGCCCGGCTCGCAGGGATGCCGAAGGACGGCGGTCCGGTCTCTTCCGTGGGCGGACCGCTCGACGGCGTCGACGACGGCCTCGAAGCCTCGGCGTCGCCCTCCAGTCCGTTCGGGCTGAGGGGCGGCGGCTCGCCGCTTTCCGGGGTCCAGGGCGCATAGCGGATCGCGCGCGGCGCTTCGTCTTCCTCAAAGCCCTCCTCGTCAAAGCTTGGAATTTGTGGCGGAAGTGGCGGAAGCGGAAGTGCGATCTTTGCCGCGCGCCGCAGCTTTCTGGCGACGCGATCGGCGTCGCGCTTTGAGCTCCGAAGCGGCGGTCGGACCGCTACCCCCTCCTCAGGCACTCTTGCGCGACGGCCGCTCATGGCTTGACCACCGCCGAGCCGCAGCGCCCGTCGTCGCAAGACCAGGAATCCTGGGGAGTTTTCCGAGCGGCCGTCTCGCTGGGGGGCGAGAGGTGGGCCGTTCGCACTTTTGCGCCCTGTTCTTTCGCGCCGCGCTCCGGCGGCCGCGTGCCCCCGACGCGAAAGCGGACGCGGAGCGGCAGGCGCGCCGTCATCGCGGCAGGGAGCGTCCACCTCGCGTCGCCATGATCGACAACGGAAAAGAGCGTCGCCTCCCCGCCATCGGCGTCGGTGACCTCGGCGAACGCGTCGGTCCCGTCGGGGACGAACTGGCCCATCGCCCCCAAGAAGGGCCCCGCGCGAAGGCGCGGCGGCGAGATGTCTCGGGTATCTTCGTCGGGCCGGGAGACCCGCGCGGCGTGCGCCTCCTCGGAAAACGTAAAGCGCGAGGGGAGTTCCACGCCGGTGTCATCGGCGGAACGAGAAATGCGTGGCGCCCCTGCCTCAAAGGCGACGAGCGTCGCCGCGTGGAGACCTTGGGCGAAGGTGCATGCCGTCTCGGCGAGCCGCTGCCCGTCGCCGTAGAGCGCGAAGTGGAGCGTTTCGGCGACCGTTGGCGCCCGCACGCGCCACGTCATGCGCCCGTTCACCACCGGGATGCGCGCTTCGCGGATGCCGCCGTCGGCCGTGGCGCGCAACGTTAGCGCATAGCCATCGACGAGTGTATTTTTAGCAACATCGACCACATGGCCGCTTCGGATAGTGACAAGCCGACGGCCGTCGGCGGTGACCTCATAGTCGACCGAGAGCGTCGTCGGTACCGGTCGCCCCGGCATCACAAAGAGCGAACGCTCGCTGCTATTTGCCCCGCCGGAGACGGCAGCTACCGGCGCGACGCCTGCGCGAACGCCGTGCGGCAGCCATCGCCAGGCGATCCCGCCGTCGGTCTCCGTCGTTAACGTCGTGCGCGTTCCGTCGGGGAGGGTGATCCGAAAGTCGATCGGCGTGCCGTCGACGACGCGGTTGCCGTTGAAGTCACGCACGACCGAGTAGGCCATGGCGACGTCGTTCCCGGCGACGACGTCCCCAGCGCCCCGCTCGCGCCCCGCTCGCGCGTCAGGTTCGGCGACGCGGACCGAGTTTTGGCCGACGGTCAGTTCTACAGGGCCAGCAGGAGTTTCAGGAGGAATTGCAAGCTCTTCCAGGGCGTGCCCGTCGCTCGCCTCCCGCACAGCGACGCCAGCGGTCCCCGCGACAAACGCAGGCAAGGCGGGCGCGACGGCGAGCGGCTCTCCGGGGCCCCCCGCAAACAGCGCGACATGTCCGAACGCATAGCCGACGAGCTGGATTTCCGCGGTTGCTCGGGGCGGAGCGGTGCGCACCCGCCCGCGAACGAAGAGCGCCACCGCGACGATCACGCTGACCGCGACGCAGGCGCCAACGGCTCCGCGACGCAGCAACTGCCGACTCACCGGCGCGTCCCGCGGCGATCAAGCCGATATTCTTTGATTTTTCTGTATACCGTCGTCCGGCCGATGCCGAGTTCGCGGACGACCTGCCCGATGTCACCCCCGGCCCGCAGGAGCGCCTGCTGGAGCGCCTCCCGTTCGAGGTCGGCGAGGCGGCTTCGCCCTTCGACGGCCGGGGCGCCTGGTGTTCGCTCGATGACGGCGGAGGGGGGCGGCGTCCGGTCTTCGGCCTCGCGCCCGTCGCGCCCGTGCTGAATGCGGGCAGGGAGGTGGGTGGGGAGGATCGTCGACGCCGTCCCGGCGGTCGCCTGCGCCAAGAGGGCGGCACTTCGAAGGACGTTCTGCAGTTCGCGGAGGTTCCCCGGCCACCGGTACCGTTCAAGAAGGGCCCGCGCCGGCACCGAAAGCGTCACGGTTGGGGGAAGGAAATGGCGAAAGAGATCATCGAGTTCCTCGGGGTGCTCGCGGACGGGCGGGACTTCGATTTCGTAGCCGGAGATGCGAAAATAGAGATCTTCGCGGAAGCGCCCCTCTTCGACGGCGAGCGAGAGATCTTCATGGGTTGCGGCGACGAGGCGCACGCGCCCTTGGACGTTCCCCTTGCGTTCCTCCAAGGTTCGGAGCAGCGCCCCCTGGGCTCCAAGGGGGAGCGCGCCGATTTCGTCGAGGAACAGCGTGCCGCCGGCGGCCCGGTGGAACGCGCCCGCCGCTCCGAAAAGCGCATCCTCCACGGAACTCTCTGGAATCGTTGAGCAGTTCAGCGAAACAAAGGCCGTCTCCTTCGACACGTGGAGGGCCCGAGCGACATTGTCCTTC
>JAAFHJ010000244.1:0-1127 GCA_013298325.1 Myxococcales bacterium
GCGGCCTTAGCGCAGTTCGTCGGCCTCGCGTCGCGATTTTGCGTAGGCGGTCCAGAGCGGCGCCTCGTCGTCGTCGGGGCGCCCGACCAAACGCTCCGCCGGGCGGAAACCGGCCTTGTAGGCGAGGGAAGGGCAGTCCTCGACGAGAAAACCGAGGTAAATGTGTGTGATTCCGAGTTCTTTCGCGCGGTCAATCGCGTGGAGAACGTTGATCACGCCGAGCGAGAGCGCCTTCAATGCCGGGTCATAAAAGAAGTAGACCGCCGACAGCGTCGAGCTCGTCTCGTCGTAAAGGCCGATGGCGCAGGGGGTCGTATCGTCGTCGAGGAAGTAGGCGAATTCACGGGCCGCCACGTGGGGGAAGGCAAACGTCGTCGCGTAGCCTTGGCGATCGAGTTCGCTCGACTCCCAAGACCGAAAGGCCTCCCGATCGGCGTGCCAGCGTCGGTACAGTTCGAGGCGCGTGCGGTCGACGCGCGGCGGCCCCACTTCGACGCGGAGCCGTGCGCGCGTGCGGCCCACCCGTCGTTGCGTCTTCGAAGGGACGAACGAATTCACAGCGATACGCAAAGGGATGCACCGCTCGCAGCACGCGTCCGTCCGCGAAGCGGGAGACGGCGCGGAGATCTCCACCAACGCCATGTCCGAACGCTCCGAGCCGGGGCAGGTCGGCCGGAAATAGTCGAAGCCGAAGCGCCGCCACCCGCGGATGAGCAATGCGTCGTGCTCCGCCGCCGAGACGTCGACGAGCACGCGGTGGGTGAGCGACGCACGCAGCTCGGGCAAATAGCTGCACGCGCGCGGTTGCTCACGGAGAACCTGAAGAAGGCGAGCCATTGCGCGCGCACCCTAGAGGATTTCGTCTCCGCCCGGCGAAGCGCCGAATCGGACCGCAGTTTCGTCTCCGCCCGGCGAAGCGCCGAATCGGAGAACAAGTTCGTCTACCCGCCCCCCGCGAAGCTCGTTGCGTGTCCCAAGGGGGCGAAGTAGGACACCGCGCGCAAGCCATGGCAAACGACGACAAACCGGAGGGGCCGGCCTCGGACGCTTCCGTCCGCGACGCGGAAGAGGGCACGCCCTCGGAACCCCAAGCATCCCCTCCCGATTCGGGCGCCGCCCCTGCGATG
>JAAFHJ010000244.1:1137-7274 GCA_013298325.1 Myxococcales bacterium
GATGGAGGCTTCTGCCCCCGCCGAGCCAGCGGCGACCGCGTCTGTTGAAAATGCGGAGCCGAGTACGCCGCCGGTCGCGGTGGACGACGGCGATCAACCGGCGCCGAAGCCGGAAGTGCCCGTCGACCAAGCGCCCGAAGACGACTCTCCGGACGCCCATCTTGCCGCCCCGTCGGCGCTCGCGAAGGTCCCGCCGGCGCTCTTCGTCGCCGCTGCGGCGATTCTTTTCCTGTTCTTCCTGCCGTCGCTTTCGCGGGCCGGCCTTTGGGACCCCTTCGAGCTTAACGTCGCCGAGCTCGCCCGTCGCATCGCGATCAACTTGCATGGTGCATCGAATTTGTCGCTCGCCGGCGCCGACAATTCGCTGCCTCATTTGAACGACCTTGGGCGCCCCCAGCTGCCGTTCACGGCGATGGCGCTCGGCTTCAAGCTCTTCGGCCTTCGGGAGACCGCCGGCCGGGCACCGCTCGCCCTCTTTGGCGTAATCGGTGTGCTCTGCACGTACAATTTCGTCGCGCGCCTCGTCGACAAGCGCGCCGGCGTCTTTGCCGCGATCGCGCTCCTGACGATGCCGCTCTACTTCGTGCAAGCGCGCACGATGCTTGGCGATATCACCACGTTCGCCGCGCTCGCCGCCTCCTTCGGTGGGCTCGCCGTCGCCGTCTTCGACCGCAAGGAAGCGACCGTCGCCCGCCTCGCCAACCTCGCCGTCGGCCTCCTCGGCCTGTTTGCGGGCTACGAGTCGCGCGGCGTCCTGATTGGGCTCGTCGTGCCCTTGCTCGCGATCGGCCTCGCGTGGCTCCTCGTAGCGACCCAGGGGTACCGGCGGGACGCGCTCGCCCACGGTGTCGGCGCCGGTTCGCTGGTCGCCGGCGTGGTGCTTCTCGCGCTCGGTCTCCGTGCCGGCCACGCGCCGACGGGTGAGCTCTCCCTTTGGCTCGGCGCCATCCCGCGCACGCAGCCCAAGTACCCAACCTTTGACTACTTTGTCGGGCATATCGGCCACGCCGTCGCCCCCTGGAGCGCGTTCGTTCCGTTCGCCCTCGGTCGCCTTTTCGTCACGCCGCAGGGGCAGCGCGGCGAAGCGGCCGACCGCGACAGCCAGCTCCGCGTCGCCCTCTTGCTCGGGGCGACGATCGCCGTCTCGATGCACGGTTGGCTTGCATCCTACACCGATTTGATCCCTTTCAGCGGCTGCGCCCTCTTTGCCGCCGCCTGTGGCATCGCGCTCCGCGACTACGAACGTGGCGCCCATCCGTCGCTCGCCGTCGGCCTTGGAACCGCCGTCTTCCTCGGCCTTTTCCACCACGACTTTCACCAGTTTCCGGAAAAAGCCTTCCAAGCCTACGGCATCGCAACCGCCAACTTCCCTGAAGGCTTCAAAGACGAATCCTACAAGTACTGGACGATCGCCCTCGTCGGAATGGCGGGCGTTGCGCTCCTCGTCTGGCTCGAAGCGCCCCGTTCGCGCGGAGCCGACGGAGCCAAGGGCGCGTCTCGCGAACCCTTTGATCCTGCCCACTATTTGAAGGTTTTTCGGGCACTTCGTGACGATTGGGACGGAAACGGCGCCATCGTCTACTACGCGATCGTGCTCGGTTCGTCGCTTGCCGGCCTGCTCGTCTTCGTCGGTAGCTGGCGGGGCTGGAAATGGGCTGCCGCCATGGCGCCCCTCGTCAAGAAGGGCGTCCTCAACGCCTGGTGGGTCTCCGCGATCGCCCCTTTCGCGATTGTCTTCGGGATTATCTTCGCCGCAGACACGATGCTTTGGGTCTTTGAGCGCGCCGAGCCGCTTTCGGGGAAGAGCATCCTTCGCGGACGCTTCGTCTTCGACGGCGCCTTTGAGCGCCTTCTCACCGCACGCAAACGTTCGATCGTGCGCGGCGAAGCGGCGGCGACGAGCGACGGTACGGCCCCCTACCGCACCGCGGAAGCGGGCGCCGATGAAGAGGTCCCCTTTCCCCAGGACCCGGAGCGCGTCGCTACCGCGGCGTTTATCCTGCCATTTTTGGTCGTCGCGATCCCGGTCGTGGTCGGCCTCGGCCTCAAGCTGAGTGGAAAGTCGGCGCTCGTCGCGGCCGCCCTCGCGATCCCCTCCGGCGTGGTCACGTTCCTCGCCCTCGGGTTCCTCGGCGACCTCCTCCGCGGAAGCCGCGCCGCCTTCTACACGGTCGCCGCCTTCGGTGCCGCCACTGCGCTCGGCTTCGGCTTCTACCCGGGGCTCGCCAATCAGCTTTCCCCGAAGGAAATCTTCGAGACGTACGCGCGCGTGCATGCCAGCAACGAGGAACTTGCGCTCCTCGGCGTCAGCGCGCGAACGGCGGCCTACTATGCAAGCGGATCTCCAAAGAAATTTGGCGATGCCCAACAGGGCTTCGACTGGCTTTCGGCAGCCCCGAGCGGCGAACGGCGCTTCCTGGCGACCCGCGCCGAGGATCTTCCGCGCCTCAACTTCCTCTATCGGCGCGGCAATCCGTCGGCTCCGGCGAACTTGCCGGTGCTCGACGGCCGCTCCAGCCAGATCATCTTGACGGCATCCCAGCTCCTCGCCGGCGAGAAGAATCAGAACCCGTTGGAGGCGATCGTCCTCAACGCCGCGCCGAAGCCCCAGCGCGCGCTCAACGTCAACTTGGAGGACCGGCTCCAGGTCCTCGGCTACGACCTCACCGACATGACCGGGCGCCCCGTCGAGTGGATCACCGCCGGTCAGAAATACCGGATGCGCGCCTACTATAAGGTGCTGGCGTCGGTACCGAGCGAGTGGGAAGGCTTCATTCACATCGACGGCTACCGGAAACGCCACAACGGCGACCACAAGGTTTGCAACGGGAAGTACCCGTTCTCCTTCTGGCTTCCGGGGGACGTCATCGTCGACGACCACGAGTTCGCCCTCGAGCAGAACTTCACCGCCGGCGAATACAATCTCTGGTTCGGCTTCTGGGTCGGCGATAGCCGGATGAAGGTCAAATCCGGATCTCACGACGACAACCGCATCAACGGTGGCACCATCAAGGTCCGCTGAATCGAAGGAACCGAAAAGAGAAGAGCGCCCACCTCGGTCGGAGGGGGCGCTCTTTTTCGTGGGGCTTACTTCGCGCCGGGAGGGGGGAGTCGCCGTCCGACGATGCCGGTCGTCCCTGCGGAAGAGGCGTCTTGCCAGGCGACGAAGACGTTTCCGCGCTTGCCGCCGGCGACGATCTTCACCGATCCGCGCGTGCGCTTCTCCTCGGAGCTAATCAGGAATTCGCCGTCGAGACCGGTCACGGGATCGAGGAAACCGCCCCCCTCTCGCTTGAGCCAGCGGCCGTGAACCGTCCCGGTGTTTCCGTCGGCCCACGCCACGACGTAGCCGCGCCCGTCGGCAAGCGCGAAGAGGGAGGAGTCGGTCTGGTCGCCTTCTCTGCTGCGGTCGTGGATGGGGGCGTCGAGGTCGCCGGCGACGCGCGCGGCGGCCGCGTTGTAGCGCTGCACATAGACGTCTGCCGTTCCCGCGGCACGATCAGTGTAGGATACAGCAAAAGAGCCGTCGGGCGCGACGCTGAGCGAGGGGCGCTCTTGGACGCCGTCGGTGTTCGCGTTGACGTTGACCGGAGTTCCGCTCGGAACGGCGCTGTCCGAGAGGATGCGAAGCTTGATGTCGCCGCCCCCTTCCCAAACAACGATCCAACCCGTCGGCGTGCGCGCTACGGAAATGTTTGAATTTGTTCCGCCTTCGGAGATCTGGCGAATCGGCCCGAGGGTCGGGGCACCGTTCCCGGCGACCGGCGTCACGGTGCGCGCGAAGACGCGGGAAGTCGCCGTGTCGACCCACGCGATGAGGAGCGCGTTTGCGCTGGCAGCGATTGCCGGCGAAAGTTGATCGCCGCTCTCCCCGGTCGCCGCGTCGCCGTTGATCAAGGTGTCGACGGTCGTCTTGAAGTCGGCACCGACGCCACGCAGGCGAATATCCCGCCCATTGTTTTGCGCGGTGGCGTCGTCGTCAAAAGCGATCCACGTCGTCGAACCGAGTGCCGCAAGCGCCGGATGTCGCTGCGACTTCGCCGGTGCGTTCGGCGGCGTTTCGCCGGTGGTCGTCGGCAGGAAAAAGGAGTTTGTGGCGTAGGAGGGGGTCGTCAACGGCTGCCCGTTGTCCCCAAGCACCCGGAGGCCGACCGCCTCGACCGATGCATTCGACGTGTCTCCGAACACCGTCCACAAACGCCCGCTGTCGCCGCTGCCGGCGCGCCAAAGCAGGGCCGGGTCGCGCTTCGAGTCGCGGGCGCCCGATTTGGGGCCGACGCCGGTCGCCGCCGTCGACAGGAGAACCTCGCCGGTCGCGCACTCGCTATTGCAGAGCGGGTCGCCGGTTTCATCACAGGTTTCAGGCGCTTCGACGGTCCCGTTTGGGCAGGTCGCTTCCGGGAGGCGCCGGCGGATCGTCAGCGCAAGATCGCCGTCTTTTTTGGGCGCGGCGATGGTGCAGCCGGTCGCAAAGAGGTCGCCGTCAGCATCAAAACCGCGAACGACGTAGGTCCGCGCGACGCCATCGGCGGGGACGCGAACGGTGCCGCAAAAGTGGCCCGCTTCGCAGTTGTCGCGACTCAGCGAACTCTTGGAAATGGCTTCGCGATCCTCGATTTCCGCGACGCCCGTTTCCTCGTCGCACGCCGGCGGCTCCGCGGCGCCCGGATCCTTCGCGTACACGGCAAGCTCGACCCGATCGACGCGATCCAGGAGCGCCCGAGGCGCCAAAAACTGGGGGCCGGGCGTCGCCACGGCGTCCTCCGAACGGGACGCGCATGCCGCAAGGAGCAGCGTCAGAACAGGCAGCGACTGGGGAAAACGGGCAAAACGCACGCGGCCGGTTTACCGCGTTTTGTGCGGCGCGTCTTCCGTCCCTTGCCGTCCCCCCGACAAGACGCCGTCGGAAGCGCTCACCAGAGGCTTCGCCACCATGGCCGCACCGAAGAACGGATAGACCGCGGAGCCTCTTCGCCGCCGGGACGGTCCCCAGAAATGCATACAATTCCAACAAGTGCGAGTGCGTCGGTCACCGACGCTCGGGCGGAGTCTGGGCCTTCAAGAATGACGCGGCGCACTCCGGCGCGCGCCAGGGCGTTCGCGACGATGTCGATCGCCTCGGCGACCCAAAGGCTTTCGATCGCAGTCAACGGAACCACCGAAAGTGCCGCGCGATCGGCCCCAAGGCGGACCCACGACGCAGCCCACGAATGCGCCTGACGCCGGTGTTCTGCGTTCCGTGTTTCGCGGACGAGCGCTTCGACGAAGGCTGCGCGCGTGGGATCGTCGGAGATGGCGCCCAGCATACGGGCTACGAGCAGGGCCGACGCGTCGCTTTCGGCGAGCACCCGTGCGAGCGAACTCGCGGCGGCGAGGCGATCCGGTCCTGCGGCGGGAGTCGCACAAAGGTTGGCGAGCGCCCCCTCGCAGGCGCGTGCAACCGCGGCATCTCCGGGACTCAACGGCTCGAATTGGCGCCAGAACTCAGTGGGCGCGTCGACCGGCGCGGTCACTTGGGGGCGGCCGGCTTTGCGAGGGTGGTCGCTGCCGGAGAAGCCCCCGCCGCAGCGCTATCGGCGGCACGGCGCCGGAGAGCCGCCTTGGTCGTTTCGATTTCCTGGTTGGCGCGTGCCGCATGGGAAGGCACAAGCGCAAGTGCTTGAAAGCGCTTCAATGCCGCGTCCAAGAACCCGAGCTGACGCTGGCACAAGCCCGCTTCAAGGGTCGCTTCGGCGTTCACTTGAGGATCGCGCGCAGTCGCAGCGAGCTGCTCAAAGCGGGAGACCGCCGACGAACAGCCGTTCATTTGTTTGACGCACCGTGCCGCCGCTAGCGAGGCGTCGGCGTCGCCAGAGCGCCCATCAAGCATCGGGAGCGCCGTAGCGCAGTCCCCTTTTCGGGCCGAAGCGAGGGCCACGTCGCGTTCGGCCGATTCGGACTTCTTTGCCTCCGCGCTCGGCGGGGCTCCTTGATCGGCGCGCGCGCGTTGGACCTCGTCCGAGTCGTTCAGTGAAAGTGGTGCCGCTGCGGGGGCCGCTGGCGCAGGAGGGGCGACGCCGCCCGCGCCGCGCGTCGGACCGTGGACCGACTCACCGATTGCACCGCCGAAAACCTTCTCGGAGGCCCCCTCTCGTGCG
>JAAFHJ010000245.1 GCA_013298325.1 Myxococcales bacterium
ATCAAATTCGCGCTTTTGGAAATAGAAGATCCAGAAGATCGCGAGCCCTTTCACCCCCTCCTCGACGATCGGCGCGCTGATACACGCGCCCGCCGCGTCGGCGAACTGTTCGTCGCCGGTGATCGCAGCGACGATCCCCTGGAACATCGTGTTGATCAGCGCCCCGTAGCCGCAGCCGGCGATCGCCCCCCAGGCGAGGACGGTCATCAGCGCCCAGAGCGGCTCCGGATCGAAGCGATCGACGATCCAAGGCACCCACAAGTAAATGAGGAGCATCGGAAGCGCGAGGCAGATGCCGACCCAGAGCGAGTGATAGGCGACGTCGGCGTGCTTCGAAAATAGCGGAGAAACGAAGAAAATCGCCCCAAAGAGGAGCGCGCCGATGGCGAGGAGGAACCAATAGAGGATCCACCCGACGAGCTTGCGGGTCGCTTCCGGGTCTCGGCGCGGCGGCGGAGCGGCGGGGGCGTGATGCATCGGGTAGTGCATGAACGGCGCACGCTACCGCAACCGCCGCCCCTGGTGCAGGTTGACCCCGCGCGGCGACGCACAAAGTCGCCGCAAGGGGGCGTACAGTCGCGCGGTGCCCCCTGCCCAACGCAATCGTCTCCGCCCAGCGAGCCGGGTCGGAGAACGCCTCCCGGTCGCTCTGCTCGCCGTGCTCACACTGATCTGCCTGGCGACCGCCTGGAACCCGCCCGCCGGCCGAAAAAACTGGGCGCTTGAGGTCGTCCCCGGCCTCCTCCTCGTCGCCTGGCAGGTGGCGACGTTTAAGAAGTTCCGGCTATCAAACATCGTCTACGTCGGGACGTTTCTCCATCTTCTTGTATTGATTTACGGCGGTTTCTACTCGTACGCGCACACACCACTCGGTGATTGGGCCAAAGAGACCTTCCACCTTTCTCGCAATCATTACGATCGCATCGGCCACTTCGCGCTCGGCTTCTTCCCCGCCCTGTTGACGCGCGAGATCCTCCTGCGGAAGACGCCGCTCGTTGTCGGCGGCTGGCTCGGGTTCCTCGCAGGTTCGGTCGTTTTCGCGGCGGGCGCCTTCTGGGAACTCATCGAGTGGTGGACGACGCTTGTCGTCGCCGGCGACCTCGGCCAGGCCTTCCTCGGGAGCCAGGGGGACATCTGGGACGCGCAGTGGGACATGTTCCTCGTCGGCATCGGTGCAGTGGTCGCACTTGTTTTCTTTGGAAAATTCCACGACCGATCGATGCGCGCGTCGACGGAACTGCTAGCGGCCAGCGCCTGACCGGATCCAGCGGCGGACGAGTGCGATCTCCGCGGGGTCGCCGGAGCCCATGCGATCGCCGACGGCCCCGGCAGAACCTTCCATCTTTTTGAGGAGATAGCTCCCCTCGGGATCGCCGGGGGCGACGCGTAAAAGAGACGGAACCTCCGTCGAAGGGACGCCGATCGTGTCCCCGCCGGACGCGCGCGGGGCGAGGTTGAGGGTCAGCCCGCCCGCGGCGGCGCCGTGGCAGAGCGATTCGCGCCCCTCCCCCGCACAGCCGGCGAAAAGCCGGCGAACGGCGGTCGCGTCGTCGAGGACCGGCGGCGCTTCGTGATCCGGAAAGACGAGTGCGCTGTCGGCGACGGCGGCATCGGTGATGGCGGCGTCCGGCGCGCTACAGGCGACCGCCGCTACGAGCACCGCGAGCGGGGCGAGGAGCCCCCGCTTCCCCGGTAAGGAACGCAAGAACTCGCGCCACGCGAGGGGAGCTTCGACCGGGGCGATGAAAGACGGCATAGGTCACTCGCGTCGTCCCAACAATCGGCCTTCGTTGTAGCCCGGGGGTTTCGACAAAGTCATTTACAATCCCAATTCCTACGCCGAGTTCGGAAAGGCGAACGACCGCTTCCCACCCCGTGACCTCGACGGCCACGCGAAGCGGTTTTCGATGAAGACCAGCAAGCCCCTCAAATTGCTCACGAAGCGGTCGTCCGCGGGGCGGCAACAAGAGCGCATGGTCCAGCAGCTCGGCGGGCCGACTCGGACATGGAGTAGCGGCGGGGAAAAGCGCGACCACCCCGCTTTCCAGGAGCACCCGGCTCGTCAAGAGCGGGGCCCCTTCGGCGACCGAGGCGACCGTCACCGCGAGGTGGGCTCGCCCCTCAGCCACTGCGGCAAGCGCTGCGGCACCGCCAAGTACCCGAAATGCAAGAACTCCCGGCGCCTCCCGCGCGAACGGGGCGAGCCGCGGCGCGACGAGATGAACGAGCGCCCCCTCGCCGCACGCGACCACGATCTGCTCCGCGGAAGCGACTCCACTCACTTCCGCGCGGACCCGCGTTTCGCCTTCGACGACGTCTCGCGCCCAGCCGAGCACGCTCCGCCCTGCGTCGGTAAGCGCAAGCGATCTGCCGCGGCGCTCGTAAAGCGGCTTGCCGAAGGAGATCCCCGCCGCCGCGAGGCGCCCATGGACCGCCGGCTGCGAGAGACCGAGCGCCTGCCCGGCGCGGGTCAGGTTGCAGTCGGCATCGGCAAAAGCGACGAGGGCACGCAACGTCTCAAGATCCACGAGGGGAACTATCGGCGATCTCGATAGCTCCCGTCCAACGGCGAATTCCCCTCGCGGCTGCCGACGCGCATACTTCCCTCATGAACACCACGACCCCGCTCAAGACCGCGTCGAAGCGGCTCTCCTGGCTGCTCCGCCATGGCGCCGTTGAAGAGGGCCTCCCCCTCGATCCCCAGGGCTTTGCGTCGATCGCCGACGTCCTTCGCCTCCTCCGCATGCGCCGCGATCTCCTCGACGCCGCCGTCGCCCAGAACGACAAAAAGCGTTTCGAAATCGAGGGGGACCGGATTCGTGCGGTCCAAGGGCACTCGGCCCCCGTCGTCGACGCCGACGCCATCGAAGCGAGCTGGACGGAATACCTGGAAGATGCACCGATCTTCCACGGGACATCGCTCACCGCCGCCGAGGCGATCGCCACGAGCGGCATCCACGCCGGCCAGCGCTCCCACGTCCACCTCGCCGCAAGCGTCGACGCGACCGTCGGCAAGCGGGCAAACGTCGACCTGCTGCTTCTCGTCGACCCCGTCCGCCTCCGCGCCGCCGGGCTCCCCGTCTACCGGGCGCCAAACGGTGTATTACTCACGCGTTCGGTGCCGGTCGCTGCGATCGTCGGCATCCACCGGGTAAGGCGGCTACGCGCCGTCGACGAGGAGCGCGCCACCCGATTGTGCAGTATTTTCGAGCCCCTGCAAGCCGTCCCTACTTCGCCGCAAGAAGCGCGTTGATCGCCGTCACGATCGAAGCGGTCTCATTGATCGTCCGTTGGCTCACGAGAGCGGTCGCCCCTTTGTAGGAGAAGGCGTGGAGGTCGCCGCCGTTCTTCACCGTCGCCCCTTTGGTGGTGATCGCCGAGGTGAACGTGTTGCCATCGGTCGACGCATCAAACGCAAAAGCCTGCTCGACACCGCCGCGCGCATGCGTGAGGTGGCAGCTCGCACAATCCATGGTGTCGGGGCTGTGCTTCGTCGGGTTCTCGATGCGCAGTGCGCTCTGCCAGACGGAAAGCGCCTCCGATTTGCTCAATGAAGACGAGTTATTGAGGAGCTTCGAAAGGTTATCCTTCGCCTTCGGTGGCGGTGTCACGGTGACGTTGAACGCCGAAAGACCAAACCCCGCGTTGGAGACCGTCTGAACCGTCTCCCCGCCGAGCGTTGCGATCTTCATTGGCGTCGCTTTGCCGGCAGAAAAGTCGAAGCCGCCGAGCTTCCATTGCTCTTCCCGGGAGGCCTCCCGCGTGAGGAAGGTGATCCGCGAGAGGTTCGCGGCGCCGGCGTTTGCCAAGAGAAGTTCGCGGAGGCCCTTCGCGAAGGGGCCCCGCGGCCCCTCTTTCGTGAGGAGCGGGTGGAGGCCGACCATCGAGGAGCGGTAACCACCGGAGGCCTTTTTCAATGCCAAAAACTGCTTCACGAAGGCGAGCAAGCTCTCACGGGTCTGGTCATAGAAGACGTGGATCGCCGCATCGGCGGCGAGGACCTTCTTGCTGTCTGCCGGGTCGACGTACAACGGTTGGAGCACCAACCGAATTTGATTCTTGCAGGCCGATTCCGGTGCGCCAGGGACGGCGAAGCAGGGGTCGATGCGAAGACCGACGACACGAAAGTTCGTGTACGCCCCCTTCGCTGGCGAAAGCGGGTCGAGGGGCGGCAGCGCCCCAAAGCTCGTCTTGGGTACAAGAACCCCCTTTGAACCGGTCGCAGATGCAGGAATGAGTGCATCAAGGTCGGCAGCGGCCGGGAGCGGGACGAGCAGCGACACATCGTTCGGGACGACCTTGTTCGTCGCCGTGAGGTCGTCTTCGGTGGTCTCGTCGACGGTCGCCTCGTCGGCGCAGGCGAGCACCGGAAGCGCGGCGAGAGCAACGAGCAGGGCGGCGAGCGGACCACGGAAACGCATCGGTCCACGTGGCGGGAGACGGCGCGGAGTTCTCTGCAAACGCATGTGCGCAACCTATGTGGGCTTGGCGGGAAGAGCGAGCGCCGAAGCTACAAAAAGCGGAATCCCGCCCTTGGTCGCTCTCGCAACCGGGCACGATCCGCCTATGCGCATATCCTTTCTCTTTGCAGGTTTCTCGTCGCTTTCGCTGGGGGAAGAGGAACGGTATCGCGTCTCTGGTCGGGAAAACCTCCTGGACAATCAGGCCTCGCTGCCGGCCTCGGGAATGCAACCAGGCAGCTAGAAGAACCCTTCCAGCGGTATTCACTTTTTCTTCGCGACGACGCAAAAAGGCCCGAATCCCAGAGGATTCGGGCCTTTTCTTTTCGAGTCTCGCTCACTTCACCGTGATCGGCTTCTTCTTCGGGTCGTAGACGTTGTCGAGTTCACCATCGACGACGCGAAGCGCATCCTGCCCCCAAGAATAGCCGTACCCCTTGAACTGCGCCGCCTTCAAAATGGCGGTGTAGCTGTTCATCTTCCCATCAATGAAGGCGCCAACGAAGCGCCCCATGGCGGGGCCGCTCTCGTTGACCCAGCTCTCGAGACCGTTCGTGACGAGTTCAAGGTTCGCCGTCCCGCCGGTCTTCAGCGGGAAGTAGTCCTTCTCGTAGTAGTTGTAGGATACACATCCATTGATCATCATGACCTGGTAGCTCTTCGGGAAGTCGGCGGCGGTGAACCGGGACGGGTCGAGCGGGCCGTAGCCGATGTAGGAGTGCCCATTGTAGACGAAGATGTCGCTCGTCTTGATCGCGCGTTTGTGGGGCGTCGAGTCCCCTTCGGCACCGAAGTAAGTCTGCAGTTTGATCGTGACCGGCGTCGTCTTGCCGGCGACGGTCACCTGGACGGGCGCCTCGAAGGTAATCCAGTGAAGTCCAAGCTTTTGCGCGATCGCCGCCTGGAGCTTGGGGCGCGTCGTAGACGTGATGCCGCTCGGGTTGACGCGGTCGAGTTCGAACTTGATGAGATCATCAAAGGTCGGGAACGTGTAGGTCTTTCCGTCGACGACGAAGGCGGTCAAATCCTCTTTCGGCTCGATGGAGGCGAGCTTCATTCCCGGGCGGGCGGCGAAGATTTCGCGGAGACCGCCGAACCACATGTCGTAGCCCTGATCCTCGAAGAGCTCGTGGTGCTCGCCGGCGGCCCAGTCGGCCATCATTCCGCTGACCATGCCGATGACGACCTTCCCCGGCTCGACGCCGCCCGCGTAGAGGCGGTCGTACTCGGGGTAGGAGATTTTCGTGTTCGTCGCGTCACGACCGAGCGCCATGACCGTCGGAATGTAGAGGCGCTCGACCTCGCTCTTCGGCAGCCGGACGTTGGAGCCGCCGATTTTGGTGCGGTCGGCGTCGATCGCCTTCTGCTCCTTGGCCATCGCCGTCGTGCAGGTCTTGAGGCTCGGATCGAAGACGTACCAGAGAGAACCATTCCGGAATTCGGTGGCGTGGGCGTCACGCGTCGTGCACTCGTCGAAGACGCGCTGGTTCTGAGCTTCGTAGTTCGGGTTCAGCACGCCGAGCGCAATCGACGAGCGCTTGGCCATCGGCGTCGGCACGACGGCGTTGTCGGTGAACGTGTAGGCTACACGCATAAGCTTGCGCCCGGGATCGTTGGCGATTGCCGGGTCGACGACGGTGACGTCCGACTTCACGAAAGTCTTCGCGTCGACGTCTTTGAGTTCGCGGCTGTTTACACCGACGTTGGCTTCACGGAGCGCGCCGAAAGCCGACTGGGTCTGCTTGCGGACCGTGGCGATGATGGAGCTGTCGGAGGTTCCAGGGGCGACGTAGACGACGCCCGCGAAGGTGAGCGTACGTGAACGGGCTGTGAGGCTGGTGAGGTCGTCTTCCGACGTGCTCGCATCGGAATCGTCCGAGGCGGAACAGCCAGAAAGACCGGTTGCAAGGGCGAGGAGTGCGAGGCGGGCGAAGGAACGGACGTGGATCACATCGCAAAAATAAACGAATCGACAGACTGAGATCGTTAAACCACGTTCAGGAATCTTGAGAAAACCCAAGGAAAAACGGAGGCAGGAATGAAACTCCCTGCCTCCGCCCCTATTCTCTCAATGATGTAACGTCACGTCGCTCACTCATCGATCCAGCACGAAGTGAAGTTCGGGAACTCGCTTGAGATCGAGACTTTCTGCGAGCCGCGCCCGCAGAAACGGGGTGAGCCGCGCGAGCGCACGAGCTTCCGACAGACCGGAGGTCGACGGGGAATCCCCTGCAAGATGCACCCGTACGTTTCGGTAGTCGACGGAGAGGACGACCGCGCGCACGGCGAAACCGTCGAGCGAGGGGTCTTCCACGTCGTCGCGAAAGAGGGCGGCGAGTTCTTCGTGGAGGAGTTCTTGGAGGCGTTGATGCCGATGGCCGGCGACCGAGGATTCGGTGCGCGGCCCGTCGGCGAATTTGCGATTGCCCATGGGATGTTCTTGGGTGGCGCTCTTCCCCCCTCGTCCAACCAGAAGCGCCGAAGGCGCAGAGGAAACGGCAACGAAGGAGGAATGAAGCGCCCTAGAGGTCAAAAGAAAGAAACGTGAATCCGTCGTAGAAACGGCCCACACCACCCCGACCGCCGTGCCCCTAAGCAGGGGAACAATCAGCGAATTTCGGGGCGGCGCGAGCCGTAGGGTACCGAGGGGTGCATCGTTCTTCGCGCCTTTCTTTCTGCCCAGCGCCCGCAACGTGCAGGATGGGAGACGGGCGCGTCTTGACCGAAGTCGCGCGGAGCGTCAAGCACGCGCGCAAAGAAATGCGCGGAGCGTCAAGCACGCGCGCAAAGAAATGCGCGGAGCGACATGGC
>JAAFHJ010000246.1 GCA_013298325.1 Myxococcales bacterium
CTTGAGGCGGTCGTCACCCTGGAAGCGCTCGGCGACAGCACCGTGGAAGAACGGCGCACCCTCCTTGCGCAAATCCTTGAAGACGACGCGAACCACGCACGCGCAGAAGAGCGCCTCGACGCTCTTCTCGTTGCCCACGCGGAAACGGCGGCGCAGGTCTCCTTCTGGGAGAAACGCGCTCAGCACCACGCCTCTGCGGGCGAAGCGGGGCGCTCGGCAGCGATCGCCTTTGCGCGGCGGGCCGCCTCCGCCTCCGAGGAGACGCTGGCCGATACGGCACGCGCCCTTGCATCCCTTGTGATCGTCGAGAGTTGCGGCGGTGCCGATGCCGCCCTGCTCGCGAAAATTGCCCATCTCGCCGAGACGACCGGCGACCGGGCAACCGCCCTTCGCGCCCTCGACGCCCTCGCCGCGGAGGCCTCCGGGACGGAGAAGAGTGTGCTCTGCATCCGTCTTGCCCGCCTCTACACGGCGGCAGGAGACGTCGAAGCGGCCCAGCGTTCCTGGGAGGCGGCGCTGGCGGCCGACCCGGAAGCGACGGAGCCGCCGAAGGCCCTGCGGGCCATTTACACCCAGCAGGGGGACCGTGGGCGCCTCGCGCCGCTCCTCGAAGCGATCGCTCGCCTCCGTCTCCGCAACGAGCCGGCTGCCGGCGAACCGCACGTCGGCGGGAGCCTCCTTCCGACCGCAGGGCCGGCCGTGGAAGTCGTTGCCCTCTTCCGCGAGGCGGCGACCGCCTACGGCGAGGACCACGAGAGCGCGGCACGCGTCCTTGAAGCGGCGCTCGCGATCGTCCCCGAGAGCCGCGATATTCTTGCGGAACTCGCCGACGTTGAATTGCGTCGTGGCCGCCCGGAAGCGGCAGCGACCGCCCTCGAGAAGATCATTGCATCCTACAATGGTCGGCGCTCGAAGGAGCTCGCGGTGGTTCACCAGAAGCTCGCAGAAGCCTTTGAAGCGAAGGGGGACCCGGCGGGGGCCCTCGTCCAGTACGACGCCTCTTTCCGCATTGAGCCGGGCAACATTCGCGTGCTTCGCCGCATTGGTGAACTCGCCCTTGAGGCCGGTGACCTCGACCGCGCTCAGCGCAGCTTCCGCGCGCTCCTCCTGCAGAAGCTCGACGGCTCCACGGCCATCACCAAGGCGGAAGTCTTCTACTTCCTTGGTGAAATTCTCCGTCGTCAAGGCGATGCAGCCAAGGCGAAGGAGATGTTCCAGAAAGCCCTTCAGGCCGACCCGGCCCATGAACTGACGAAGGCGGCGCTCGCTTCGCTTGCATGAGCGACCCGCCTTCTTTTGAGAAAGAGCGCCCTTTTTTGGGGGCGCTTCTTTCGTTTGTCGTCCGCCTTTGGGTCGCGACGCTCCGGGTCACCGTCGTCGGCGACGTCCCCGAAGGGGGCTTCGCGCTCGCCTTCTTCCACGGAAGCCAGATGCTCGGCCTCCGCTGGCGCCTCTCCCACGCGCAGCGTCCGCTCGCCGTCCTTGTAAGCCACTCCCGCGATGGCGCTCTCCAGGCGGTCCTGCTGCGGCGCCTCGGCTTCCGGGTCGTACGCGGATCGTCGAGCCGCGGTGGCGCCCAAGGGCTTCGCGGGCTCCTACGCCTCGTTCGTGGCGGGTGCGATTCGGCCACGGCCGTCGACGGCCCGCGGGGCCCCTTTCATCAGGCAAAACAGGGGGTTCTCGTGCTCGCGCGGCTTTCGAAGGTGCCAGTCGTGCCGCTTGGTGCGGCTGGCGCGCAGGTCTACGTTCTTCGGAAGGCGTGGGATCAATTTCAGATCCCGTGGCCGTTCTCCCGCGTTTCTATTGTCCTCGGGGCGCCGATCTCCGTCACGCCACAAACCGACGAGGCCACAATCACCGAAGCGATTGTGGCCTGTGAGACGGCGGCAAAAGAGCGCCTCTCGATCGCCGTGGGGTGAGGCGCCTACTTGGCGGCGATCGCGTCGATTTCCACGCGGGAACCGCGGGGGAGGGCGGCGACTTGAACGGTCGCGCGCGCCGGGGCGTGGGGGGCAAAGCGCTCGCCGTAGACGGCGTTTACCGCGGCAAAATCGCCGAGATCGGTAAGGAAAATTGTCGTGCGGACGACGTTCGAAAACGTGCAGCCGGCTGCCGCAAGAACCGCTTCGAGGTTATTGAGGACCTGGGTCGTCTCTTCCTGAATCGTGCCGCTTACGAGGGTCCCGGTTGCCGGGTCGAGGGGGATTTGCCCCGAGAGGAACACCATGTTCCCGACTTCGATCGCTTGCGAATACGGGCCGATAGCGGCGGGGGCCTTGTCGGTCGACACAACCTTCATGGGGACTTTCTCCAATTGAAAATGAGAGCGAACTAGAACTTTTGACGATGGTCGAGGGCGCGACCTAGCGTGATTGCATCGGCGAATTCGAGGTCCCCGCCGTGGGGAACGCCGCTCGCGATTCGCGTGACGAGAACGCCGGTTGCGGCGAGTTCTCGGCGGAGGAAAAGCGCTGTCGCTTCTCCGTCGACGGAGGGGGGCGTTGCGAGAATGATCTCCTCGACGCCGTCCTCCTCAATGCGCGCGCGAAGGATGCCGATCGGGAGCGCTTCCGGGCCGACGCCGTCGAGGGGGGAGAGGAGCTTGCCGAGGACGAAATAGCGGCCACGCAAGCTGCCGGGGCGCTCCATCGCGAGGACGTCGGTCGGCCGGGCGACGACGCAGAGGAGCTTGTCGCTGCGTCGAGGGTCGCTGCAAATGTCGCAGACCGGAGCGCTTTCCGCTGCGTTTTCATCGACATCGGTGTAGTTGCCGCAGCGGAGGCAGGGGCGAATTTGCGCGTGGAGGGCGCGGAGGGCGTCCCCCAGCTCCACCGCGTACGCGCTTGGCTGCGCGAGGAGGTGATACAAATAGCGCTGGGCCGTCTTCTCGCCGACGCCGGGGAGGCGTGCGAGAAGCGCCGTCAGTCGCTTTGCCCCTTTCCCGCGCATCAGGTACCGGGGAGCTTCACGCCGCCGGTGATTTTTGCGAGCTCGGCTTCCATCGCCTTCTCGGCGTCGGCGAGGCCCGCATTGACGGCAGCAGCGACGCCGTCGAGCGCAAGTTCAATGCCCTCCGCCTTGAGGAATTCGGGATCGATCTCAATCCGCGAAACCTTCCGGCCGAGGGTCACGGTCGCTTTCACTTTGTCGCCGATGGCCGTCGCGACGACCTCGCGATCTTTCAGCGACTCTTTCGTCTCTTCGATTTTGCGTTGCAGGCGCGCCGCCTGGCGCATCATTTCGTTCATTCCGCCGCGGAAGTTCATGGCGGGAACGCTTACCGCAAAATGGCGCTGGCGGGCACTACCCGGCGTCGGCGAGCCGGATTTCCCGGAGGTCGGCGCCGAAAAGCTCGATGGTCCGCCTCACGAGGGGGTGCTCGGCGATCGCCCGTCGCGCGTCGACGAGGCGTCGTCGGGTCTCCCAATCTTCGACTTCCCACAGCGAAACGCGCGCCTGCTCGGGGGGATGCTCGTCGATGGTGACGGTCGTCTCCGTCGAAAAGCAGCGCGTTGCCGCCCGCGAGACGACGGCAACCGCCTCGGGATCGGAGGCCTTTACCCCCATAAATTCGCGATCTTTGAAGCCGAGGACGACCCGACCCGGCCCAAGAACGAGCGGCGCCGCATGGGCGACGAGCGCGGCGACGTCGGCCCGTTCGTGGCCGGTCTCGTCGACGAGCTGGCGGAGGAGGGTGAGGGTCGCCTCGTCGGGGCGCTGGGCGGCGGGAATCGGCGCCGGCGGCACCAACCCGAGCTGCTCGGGGGTGAGCGGAACCCGGGCCGGCTCCGGCTTCTTAAACGGCTGCGCGGGGGCGGCGACCGGCACAAACTCCGGCTTCGGACGCGGCTCGCGGGGCTCCGGCGGCGGGCGCGGGGCGGTTCGCGCGGCGATGATTTCGTCGGGCGGAGCGAGGAACGGATCGGGGCGCGAGGCCGTGAAAGGCTCCGGTCGTGCGCTCGGTCGCGGGCGTGCGCGAGCAGGCTCAGAAAAACCTGTAGTTTCAGGAATTTCCGGCGCATTGACCGCAAACTCGTCGTCAAACATCCCCGGCGGTGGCGCGAAGGGATCGGGCGCCCGCTCACGGCTGCCGGTAAAATTGCTGACCGGGGCCGGTCGCGGCGCAGGCGCGGGTTGTCGCGGAGGCGCAGGCGGCGGGGAAGGGGGACCGTCGAAAATCTCGGGCGGCGGCGCAAAAGGGTCGGGATTTCGCGGAGGTGCGCTCGGCCGTGGCGCCGGCTTTGGGGCGACCGTCGGCACGGGCGCTGGCACCGGCAGCGGCGCTGGCGCGGGTGGTCCCGTCTCCGACGCTGCCGATAAACGGCTCGCGCCGGCGTGGAAGGGCGTCTCGCTCGGGGCGCGAACCGCGTCCGCCGAGGGGGTTTCGCTGGAAATATGCGTGCTTCCACCAGCTCGGCCGCCGCCACCACCACGCGGAGGCGTTGCGCCGGCGAGGCGCTTTTCCAAGTCGCCGAGGCGGCTCAAGAGCGTGTCGAGGGGGAGGAGCGCCGGTCGCCGGGCGAGGCGGACGAGCGCCATTTCAAGGGCCGCGCGTGGCTGCCCGCTCCGGGTGACGTCGTCAAAGGACTTCGAAAAGCCTTGGTACAAACGTGATAGATCGTCGGCTTCAAAGCGCTCGGCAACGGCACGAACGTCTTTCAGTTCTTCGTCGGCCAAATCGAGAAGCGGCCGGAGCTCTTCGTCGGGGCGGCCAGAAAACGTGCGGGCGACGACGAGATGCCGCAAATGAGCGAGGAAGTCTTTCGCCACATGGGGCACGTCAAAACCTTGCTCGGCGACTTCGTGGATCACGGAAAGAGCCTTTGCCGCATTCCCTTCCAGGAGCGACGACGCAAGGGCGTGGAGGACGGTGCGATCGGCGACGCCGAGGACGCGGGCGACATCTTCGCCGCGGAGGTGATCGCCGCCGAATGCGATGACCTGGTCGAGGAGGCTCATCGCGTCACGCATCGAGCCGGCCGCCTCGCGGGCGAGGATCGCGATGGCCGCTTCGTCGGCTTCGATCTTCTCCTGGCCGAGGACGTCACGCAGGCGCGCGGCGACCGTTTGCGCTGAAATCAGTTTAAAATCGTAGCGTTGGCAGCGCGAAAGGATCGTGACCGGGACCTTGTGGACCTCCGTCGTCGCGAAGAGAAACTTCACGTGGGGCGGCGGCTCCTCCAGCGTCTTCAGGAACGCGTTCCAAGCGGCGTTTGAGAGCATGTGGACTTCGTCGACGATGTAGACCTTGTAGCGGTCCCGGGCCGGACGAAAACCAATCGATTCCTGGAGTTTACGGACTTCGTCGACGCCGTTGTAGCTGGCGCCGTCGATCTCCTGGACGTCGATGTCGGTCCCCTTCGCGATTTCCGTGCAGGCTGCACAGACCTGGCAGGGGGTCGCCGTCGGGCCGGTCGCCTTGCCGTCCGCGCCTAGGCAATTCAGGCACTTGGCAAGGAGGCGGGCGCTCGTCGTCTTGCCGACGCCACGGACGCCGGTGAACAGGAACGCGTGGGCGACCCGGTTCTGCGCGATCGCGTTGGCCAGCGTCTTCGCGACGTGGGACTGGCCGACGAGATCCTCAAAGGACTGGGGGCGATACTTGCGCGCGAGGACGAGGTAGCTCACGGCGCTGGTCTATCGCGTCCCGGCCGTCGGCTCCTCGGTTTTTTTGCGTCGTCAGGGGGCGGCGAGGAGCGGGGCGAGGTGCTCGAGGGCATCCCCCCAGGCGCGATCGAGGCTCACGGCGGGGCGCGGCCCGGGGAGTTGGGCCGTGTAGCCGTAGTTCCAGAGGCGATCGTGGATGGCAAAACAGGCGCCAGGGGTGCGCTTCGCGGGGCGTCGCGGCGCGTGGGGGGCCGGCTCTGTCCGTCCGCTCGCGGCGGCGGTAGGCTTCCCGGCGGCCGGTTTGGCCGGTTTGTTTTTTTCGCCCGCATCTCGGGGGTTCGTCGATAGGTCTACGCCATCGCGGGCGGCGCTCGCGGCACGGAGCGCCTCGAGAAAGAGCGGTTCTTCCTCTTTTGCGAGCTGCTCGCAGCGGCTTGCGACGCCTTTGAGGATCTCTTCGGTTGCGGCCCCTCCGAGGCGTGCGCACTCGGCGGCGGCCCAGAGACCGGCGCCGTCGACGCTCGCGAGTGGCGCGATTCCGCGACAGCTCTCCGCCAGTCCGTAGCGGAAGTCGACGGGGCGGCAGGGGGAGAAATCATCGTCAATGCAAAGCGTTCCGCTGACGCCGACGAGACGGTCGGTGCTCGCGCCGCCATAGGGAATTGGGGCGACCGTCTCAAGATCGGGGAGGCGGTAGGTCAGCAGGTGGGTCGGCGACTGCCAGCGAATCTCCTGCCAGGGCACGACAAGCCGCTTCGCCGCCTCGCTCCGATCAAACAGCGGAGCAAAGAGATCGGCCCCTTCGCCGGTCGCCGAGCCGCCGGGGAGCGTCAATGGGGAAAGTCCGTTTGGGCTACGCACGGCAACAAACGCCGCTTCGAGGGCGCCGCTACGGCCATCGCGTACGACGAGATCTTCCGGCGCTTCCGTCGTCTTCGGCGCGCCGAGGTAGGTCGTCGCGGTGGCGCCGGGCGCTTTGCGGAGGCTAGAAGTGGAGGGAAATTCGGTATTTGCCTCGACGACGAGCCGATAGGTGAACTGGCGCTGATGGCTGATCGTCGTGCCGTCGAGCTCAATCGGCACGAGGCCAACGGCGCCGTTCTTCAGGAACTGGCAGCGCCGAAAGACGGCGGGGACGTCGCGCACCGACCCCATCGTTGCGAGCGCGTCCCGCTGGCGACGATCGATGCGGTCGCAGGCGGATGGCGGGGCGGCGACCAGCGCGGTGGGGCCGCTTGTAGGGGTGCTCGGCGTCGCCGGCATGCAGCCGAAGCCGAAGGCAACCGGGAGGAGCGGAGCGAAACGGGCGAGAGCGACGAGGGGCCGAAGGGGGGGCATCACAGGGGGCGCATTTCACCAGAATTTGGGGCGCTTGTCCCCTCTCACATGCGTGGCGGATGAATCTGTTCGAGGAGCTCACGCCAGGCCGGATCGACGTGAACGACCGGAATTCGCAAGGGGATCTTCGTATCCCAGCCGCGATCGGCTTCCGCGAAGCAGGAGTGGGGCGGCCGTTGATCGTCATTCTCGATCGACGACTCTCGCTTGATCCGCCGGAAATCGTAGGGTGTGAGTTCGCCCCCGTCGTCGGTGGCCGGTTTCCGGGGGAGCGGCGAATGGCGGTCAAAGTTCGCG
>JAAFHJ010000248.1 GCA_013298325.1 Myxococcales bacterium
GCGAATTGTACGCACGAGTTCGCGCCCATTCGCCCACGGTCGGCGAAGATCGGCCCCTCGATGGCGACATCTCGGCCCTCGTAAATGCCTATCGCGCCGGGGAGTTCTTTTCTCGCCCCATGTCTTCTGATTACCCATCCTTTGAGGAGGCGCAATGAGCCGCGTTGCCGATCCGTCCACGTCCGGGGAACTCGCCCGTTATGAGGCCCAAAAGCTCGCGTTTGCTCCATTGATTTTTCAAGGGTGCCGGGCCCTCCGGGACTTCGGCGTCCTCGATGCCCTCCGGCGTGCCGGTGGTTCTGGCCTCTCGGCCCGCGAGGCCGTGGAGCTCCTTTCGGAGCGTGCAGCTGCATCTGAGCTCGCCGTTTCCTCGCCTATGGGCGGACGCGCAGCTGCACCGTCTGCGTATGCGGTCGGTCTTGTGCTGGAGGCCGGCTTTGCCGGGGGCCTCTGCCAGTGTGATCTTTCAACGTCGGAACCGAGATTTACAATTACGAAGGCGGGCGTCTACTGGCTGCACGACGAATTGACTCGGGTGAACGCTGAGTTCGTTCACCACGTTTGTTACGTTGGAGCCGCCGATCTCAGCGAGGCGCTTCGCGAAGGAGTCCCGGCGGGACTTCGCGCGCTTGCCCCTGCGACGCAACAGGCGACGCCGTGGAAAACGGTCTATGAAGCGCTCGTTGACCTTTCAACGGATGTACGCCGTGCATGGTTTGATTTTGATCACTTCTATTCAAACGGCGTGTTCGAGGAGTGTCTCCCCCGCGTGCTCTCGGCGGCATCCGCAGGGAAAGACCTTGTCGATATTGGAGGAAATACGGGTAGATTTGCCCGTTTGATTCTTTCGCAGAAGGCTCCACCCAACTACACGATGGTCGATCTGCCGGGGCAGCTTGCGACGGCGAAGTCCGAACTTGCAGCGCTTGGCGAGCGGGTGAATTTCTTGGCGCTCGACGTTCTTGACGTCGGCGCTTCGTTCCCAGAATCCGATGTGTTCTGGATGAGCCAGTTCTTGGATTGCTTTTCGGAGCCGCAGATTCTGTCGATCCTGCAGCGCGTCCGCAGAGCGCTGCGTCCCGGGGGGACCGTCTTTGTGTTGGAGACGTTCTGGGACCAACAACGCTACGAAGCGGCGCGCCACTGCGTGATCGGTACGTCGTTGTATTTTGCGTGTATCGCGAATGGCGACAGCCGCATGTATCACTCTGCCGTCATGGAGCGACTGATCCGGGAAGCCGGATTGGTTGTTCGGCATGCGGACCACAAAATTGGCATTTCGCACTCGCTTCTCACGTGCGGGCTTCCGGAATGATCGCGCTCCAGCTGCGCGCTGCCGCCCTGGCGAACGCGCTGGGCGTGGACACCGCATCCATTCTAGACGCCGTGTTTTCTGGCTCCCAGCGTTTCGCGGCCCCCCGCGCGTTTCACGTGCCTTTTCCAACGGTTGTCGGCGAGGTGGCGCTGAAGGATGCGCCGCCGGCGAGAAGCGATGCGAGCGACGCTTCCCGGATTATCCGCCTGCTTCGACCGGCAATTTCCGAGCTGTCGACCGCGATTTCGGAAATGCGTGTTCGCTTCGGTCGGGACCGAATCGGGATCGTCCTCGGGACGTGTACTGGGGGGCTCGATAGCACCGAGCGAGCCTACGCGACGCTTGCTGCCGGCGGGAAGCCCGCGGGGTACTCGTTCGATCGTGAGCACGCGCTGCATCACGCCTGCGATTGGGTCGCGGAAGTTACGGGGATATCTGGGCCGGCTCAGGTCATTTCAACCGCGTGTTCTTCGAGCGCGAAGGCGGTCGCCGTCGCCCAGCGATGGGTTCAATTTGGTGTGGTCGATGGCGTCCTTATCCTTGGGGCCGACACGCTCACTCTTACGACCCTTCACGGATTTTCCTCGCTGGCATCGCTGGCATCCGACGGGTGCCGACCCTTCGCCGTCGATCGTGCGGGAATCACCCTTGCGGAAGGGGCCGCGGCCATCCTCGTCGATGGCGATCCGACGAGGCGTGCGACGGTGCAAATCGTTGGAGTCGGGGAATCTTCTGACGGTTATCACCAGACGGCGCCGGAGCCGACGGGGGCTGGCGCGAAGGCGGCGATGCGAGCTGCGCTTGGTGAATTTGGCGGCACCATCGGGGCGATCAATGCGCACGCGACCGCGACCGTCCAAAACGACGCCGTTGAGGCGTTGGCGATCGCAGCGGTCGCTGCGGGCGTGCCCGTCTCCGCGACGAAGGGGGTGACGGGGCACCTGCTTGGCGCCGCCGGCCTCACCGAGGTGATTCTGGCGGCGGCGACGCTCGAGCGGGGGGCCCTTCCGCCGACGGCGCTGCCGGCCGACGCGGAAGTGATCGACGGAATCGACCTCGTTCGAGCGCCACGGCCGTTCGTCGGAGCGCCCGCTTCGATCCGAGCGGTTCTCAGCAATTCCTTTGGGTTCGGAGGCACAAACGTTGCCATCGTCGTCGCAGACGACGCACGCGTCGCGCCGGCGCCGACGGAAGGGTTGCCCAACGTCAAGCTGGTCTCGACGGCCTTCTTCAGCCCCGAATTCGCATCGCTCGACGACCTCGTCGCCGGGAAGCGCCGCGCGTCGGTTCAACCGGCTTTCCGGCTGATCCCGGGGCGCCAGCGTAGGTTCACGAGCCTTCTGACGCAGATGCAGCTCGAGGTCGTGGAGGAGGCGCTCGCGTCTGCCGGCGTCGACCCTCGCACGGTGCCCTCGGTGTTTGCATCGACCTACGGCGAACTATCCACAACGATTGAACTTCTAGAAGCCATCGAGGCCGGTCGCCCAACGTCACCGGCGCGTTTCGCGCAGAGCGTTCACAACACCGCTTCTGGCGCCTTTTCGGTGGCGACGCAAAACACCGAGCCGTCGTCCGTCGTCGCGGGCGGTCCGTTTCTCCTCGCCCAGGCGCTGCTCGAGGGGGTCCTGCTGGTCGGCGCGCTGCAAAAGCCGGTGGTTGTTGCCGTAGGGGATGATGAGATCCCCGCCCTTTTTAGGGGGGAATCAACGCGAGGAACGCCCCCCTACGCAATTGCGTTTGTTCTGGCGCCGGCGACTTCGGCGGAATTTCGGCTTGCGAGTTCCGGGCGTTCGCAGAGAACTCCGCGCCGTCTCCCGCTTCGCGGACGGACGCGCGATGCGCTTGTCGGCGCGCTTCCCCAAGCGCATGCCCTATTGGCGCGCTCCGCCGGCGATAGCCTTTCGGCGGTCCTCGCGCTTTCTGCCGATTGGACGCTGGAGGTTCGTCGTGGATGATTTGACGTTTCCGCCGGTAGCGACGCTGATCCCGCATGCGGGACAGTACATCCTCCTCGACGCGCTCGTTGCGTGTGCGGAGGCGGGGGGCGACGCAACAGCCACGATCCCGGCCGACTCTTTTCTCCTCGAAGATGGGCACGCTTCTCCGATTTACGGCATCGAACTTATTGCGCAGACGGTCGCTGCAGTTGTCGGTTGTCAGCGACGCGCGCGTGGCGAGGAACCGCGAATAGGCCTGCTGATCAGCATCCGGCTCTCTCGCTTTTATGTCGCCGAACTGCCGATCGGTATTCCGCTCCGCGTGCGGGTTGCGAATCGCTGGGGATCCGCCGACCTCGGACAATTTTCTGGCGACGTGCTTCTTGGTGAAACAGTGCTCGTGCACGCGGAGCTTGGTGTATACGCGGGGGACCTCCCATGACGAAAAGACGCGCACTCGTAACCGGCGGCAGTCGGGGTATCGGAGCCGCAATTGTCTCCGTCCTTGCCCGCGACGGCTTCGACCTCGTGATCAACTACGCCCGCAACACGGCGGCGGCAGAAGCGGTAGCAACCGCTGCGCGCGCTACCGGGGCCGCAGTGCAGCTCGTCCCGTTTGACGTGTCCGATCGGGCGGCGGCACATGCCGGCATTGAAGCCATTCTCGCGGAAGGCCCCGTCGATGTCGTCGTGAACAATGCAGGCGTCGTCGCGGATGCCCCGTTTCCGTCAATGAGTGACGCCGACTGGGATCGAGTTCTGCGAACGTCACTCGACGGCTTTTTTCATGTCACGCAGCCGCTTGTGATGCCGATGGTCCGTCGGAAATGGGGGCGCGTGATTACACTTTCGAGCGTTTCCGCGCTTATCGGGAATCGCGGGCAGACGAACTACGCCGCCGCAAAAGCCGGCTTGATAGGCGCCAGTAAGTCGTTGTCGTTAGAACTTGCGAAGCGCAATATCACCGTGAACGTCGTCGCCCCCGGACTGATTGAAACGGACATGATAGCGGGTGCTCCCGTGGAGGAGATTCTTCCGCACATTCCGATGCGTCGCCTCGGTCGCCCGGACGAAGTTGCTGAAATGGTTGCGTTTCTCGCGAGCGACCGTGCGGCGTATATTACAGGTCAGGTCTTTTCAGTCTCGGGAGGTCTCGGGTGAGCCGTCGGGTTGCTGTGACGGGAATGGGAGTTGTGAGTCCGCTTGGGGGGACGCTGGATGCGTCTTTCTCGGGCCTTCACGCCGGCCGGACGGGCATTCAGCGAATGCCCGATTGGAGCGCGATCGGACATTTGGAGACGCGGTTGGGGGCCCCAGCTTCCGCCGAATTTGCCGAGCTTCCCCGCAAGGTTGCGCGCACCATGGGGCGCGTATCGCAGCTCGCGACGGTCGCCACCGCCGAAGCTATCGCAACCGCCGGATTGTCGGAGGACGAGCTCCGTTCTGGAATGGTCGGTATCGCGTACGGGAGCACCGCCGGCTCCTCCACTGCGCACGAGGAATGGGTTCAAAAGCTCTACGCATCAAAGAGCGTTCTTGGGCTTGCCTCAACCGGCTACCTCAAGTTCATGAGTCACACGGCGGTCGCGAATCTCGCGCTTCACTTCGGGATCCGTGGGCGAGTTCTTTCGACGTGTGCGGCGTGCGTGAGTGCGAGTCAGGCGATCGGCGCTGCCTACGAGGCGGTCCGTTACGGCATGGCCGACGTGATGGTTGCCGGGGGCGCGGAAGAGCTCCACTTCTCGCACGCGGTCGTCTTCGACGTGATGCACGCGACGAGCAGCGCCTACAACGACCGGCCCGAGGAGGCGCCACGCCCCTTTGACCGCGCCCGCGACGGTCTCGTCGTCGGCGAGGGGGCAGGCACGCTTGTTCTCGAGGACTTCGACCGCGCGCAGCGCCTCGGGAAGAAAATTTACGCGGAAGTATTGGGGTACGGAACGAACTGCGACAGCAGTCACGTCACGACGCCGTCGAGCGATGGGATGCGCGGCGCCATGGAACGCGCGCTGGCCGACGGGCGCATCGATCGATCGGCGATTCAGTACGTGAACGCGCACGCGACGGCGACGCCGATCGGCGATATTGCCGAGTCGAAGGCGACGTTTGATTTGTTTGCCGATCGCGTCCCCGTCAGTTCCCTCAAGGGGCATCTTGGTCACACCTTGGGGGCCTGCGGAGCCATTGAGGCGGCACTTTCGATCCGCATGGCTCAGGCCGGGTGGATTGCCCCGACTCGAAACCTGACAGATGTAGACCCGGCGTGCGCCCCCCTCGACTATGTTCGCGACGGAATTCGGGAGCGATCTTTCGATACGTTTATGTCGAACAAATTCGCCTTTGGTGGGATCAATACGAGCCTCATTTTTCGTGCGATGTGACGACTGAGATCTTCGAGGCTTCGACGATGTATCCGGTGATTGAGCGGCGAGAGGTGTTTGCGGCCGTTGCGGTTGCCGCCTCTGCCGCGTGCGCCGGCCCGCTGGTCGGCGGCGGCTTCTACGGCGGCACCGTCGGTGCGATCGCCGCGACCGCGTGCATCTTGCGCGCGGTGCTTGCGCCCCGGTCGGAGCTCTTTGTGCCGACGCTTTCGTTCGGAACGCCCGGCGCCGCCGCACGGGGGGAAGTTGCGCTCACCTTCGACGACGGGCCAGATGCACGTGTGACGCCGGCGATTCTCGACCTCCTCGCGGCACACCACGCGAAGGCATCGTTCTTTGTCGTTGGGGAGCGGGCGCTTGCGACGCCGGCCGTGGTGGCCCGCATTCGCGCGGAAGGGCACACGCTCGGTAGCCATACGTTCGCCCACTCTCCGTTCTTCCATGCGTGGCGTGCGCATCGCCAAGAGATTGAAATTATTCGCGGAATGGACGCGGTTGCGCACTGCTCTGGGGAACGTCCGACGTATTTTCGGCCCCCGCAGGGCATACGGACGCCGCCGCTTCGGTCGGCCTTGGCGAAGGTGGGTGTGCGCTGCGTCACCTGGTCGATCCGCGGCGGGGACGCCATGGGCGCCTCGGCGCGGCAGATCGTCCGACGGGTCGTCCCGGCGTTGGCACCAGGGGCTATCGTCGCCCTCCATGACGGCGCCGGCTATGGCGGTAGCAAGGATCGCCAGCCGACCCTTGAAGCGCTCGGCGTGATCCTTCGAGAGGTGGCCAAGAAGGGGCTGCGTGCGGTCACTCTTGATACGCTGCTGTCGACATGAGTTCCGAAGCGTCGACACAGACGAGCGGTCGGTTTCGCCACGCACTTCGCACACTGGCCGTCGCTTCGGCGTTTGGGTTCTTCTGGGTCGGTGCGGTGCTCCTCGCGTGGTTGATCGTTCCTTTCGTGTTCATCTGCTATTCCGGAGGCGAGCGAATTCGGATTTCACAAAGGATCGTTTCGCGTTCTTTTCGCATGTTTCATGGGTACATGCGCGTGCTGGGGCTGCTCGATTCACGATTTATTCCTCGATCCGCGCGGGCGGGCGAGGACGAACTTGTTGGGACATTGCCTGGCGAACGAAAGACGCCGGTGGTCTACGTATCAAATCACCCTACACTGGTTGATGTTACGGCGATCTTGTCGAATTTGCCCCATCTTCGCTGTGTGACCAAGCCGCTCTATGCCGCCAATCCGTTGTTCGGGCGAGTTCTCTCCGCCGCCGGATTTTTGAGTAGTGGTCGCAAGTTTTCCGTCCTTCAGCAAGCACAAGAAGCCCTCGATGAAGGTTTTGACGTCTTGGTCTTTCCTGAGGGGACCCGATCGCCGGAGCGGGGAATTCATCCCTTTCATCGAGGGGCTTTTGAGATCGCAAAACGGGGCGGTGTTCCTATCGTTCCGCTATTCATCCGGTGTTCGCCACCGGCGCTCACGAAGGACCGGCCGATGTCGCGTCATCCTTCCGTGGTTGTCCGCCACACCATCCAAGTGCTGGATCTTTTTCCGTCGGAGGGGGCT
>JAAFHJ010000247.1:0-4521 GCA_013298325.1 Myxococcales bacterium
CGATCGTTCGCGGCGAGGTCGACGACGACGGAGTGGTTCTCACCCGAAGCCTGCGCGGGCGTCTTTCCTCGGAGGGGCGGGTGGTCCTTGAGCCGCAATCCCGCGACTGGCCTCTTGCCGCCGAGTGACGGTCTGGCGGTTACATCTTTGGGATAGTTCCCGCCACGTCGGCCGTGCTGGCGCCTCGCATGCTGGCGCCTTCGGCCGCCCGATTGTCGGATTCGGTCGCTGCCATCGCGGGCGCACACCGTGTAGGTCCCCGCCATGGGCGCACTGCCGTTTGGGCCAAAGGATATCGCTGCGATGCGGGAGGCGGCCGCAGAACTCGTCGCGCGGCTCGGTCTTCGCGGCTACGACAACGCCAGCATCACCGCCGTCGACGCGTGGATCGATTCGCCGGAATTCCAAGAGGATTTCCGCGGAGGGGGCGTGAAGCTCGCCTACCTCGCGGGCGCCTACCTCGGGGAGGCGGTGATCCGTCGCCACGGCGGGCGCTGGGTCGCCGGTCCGAACGCACCCTCCATCGCCATCAACCGCAACGGATTCAACCTCGTGAACCCGTTTGGGAAGGTCCAGAAGCGCGCGACCCTGGGGCCGACGGAGAACCTCCTCGCGCTCGTAAACCTCGTCGAGCATGTCACCGCGCGGCCCGATCCCGAGCAGGTCCGCGCGGAGGCGGAAGCGGCTCTCGCAGCGCCGGAGGATGCCTCGAAGGGCGTCCGCGCAGGGACGATGTTGGTCTTGCTGCTTGGGGCGTTGATCGGCTTCCCGCTCGTCGTCCTTGCCGTTGTTTGGTCGCTCACCGATGCGAGCTACGGCCTCATCGGCGGCGCGGTCGCGATCCCGGTCGGCTTTGGGCTGCTTATCGCGATCCTGCGGCTCCGCGAGCGGCGCCCGTCGACGCCGACACCGCCGGTCGGCACGCTCGCCTGGGAGGCGGCGCTCACGCTCCCGCCCCTCGAGGCGCGCCTCGCCGAGCGGATTGCCGCCCTCCGCGAGAACTCCCGAGAACGCGACATCGACGAAATCCGGTTCTACACGGCGCAGATCGCGGAAATTCGCGCCATCGTTGCGGAAAACGTCACGAGCCCCGGCCGTGGTTACGTCGGCTATGACGGCTTCGGGACGCCGAACTCTTGGGCGAAGGCCCGGTCGGGATCGTCGGCGTGAACGGGGAATCGCACAAGGTCCCATGGTAACGGATGGGAAATGGAGCCCCTCCTCGCGACTGCAGCACGCTTGTGGACCGACGCAACTGCTCGTCCGCCCGGAACCGCCGAAGGCGGTGAGGAAACGGCGAGCACGGACGCAATTGCGAGCTTGCTCCCCGCCTTCCTAGGCAGCGGCCCCTCTCAAAATGGGCTCGCGTTTCTGCGTGTGGAGGTCCTCCGCTTTGCGTCGTCGTCGAAGCTCCTCGTGACGGCGCGGAGGCCTGTGGACGCCGGTCCGCCCGGCGATGCCGCCGGATGGACGACGCACCAACGTCCCCACGCGACGACGTTCACGCGAGGCGCGGAGACGCTCGTTCTGTTCCCCGACGGCCAGTTTGAGTTCTCCGTGCACGGCGGCCCGATCGATCGCGACGCGGCGCGGGCATCGCTCGAAAGCGTGCCGCTGCTCGCCTCTTTTGCGGCGCTTGCCGGCGAGGATGCCGAGGTGATGGCCTGGGGCACGACCCGGCGCTTCGACGGAGCGAAGACCCCGTTTGCCGCCGGCCTGGTCAAGCTCCAGCTCGCGAGCGACCCCAGCACACGCGCGCTTCGGGAAGCCGGCTTCGCCCCCTCCGAGGAGGACGACGCGATTTGGGTCACCGCCGCCGGCGATCGCACGGTGATTTGGGCCGGGGCGACGGTCTACGGGTACGTCGGTCACGTCCCCGGGTGCGTCGGCGCCTGGGAGGATGAGCCCGACGAGGACGACGCCGAAGTCTGAATCGCTACTCTTCGATCACGACGGCGATGTGGAGATCGAGGGCCCGCGACAGGCTCTTGCACAATGCACGGAGGTCGTCGGCGTCGGCGTCGCTGCACCCGTCTTCGAGCATCCCTTGGGCATTCGCGAGCGTCTGCGCGAGGTCGACGCACCGGTAGTCGCCGAAGCGCGTTCCTCGCGGGAGCGTCACCCCTTTCGGGAGCTCGATGCCGATGCACTTGGCGAGTTCGAGGGCCGACGCAACGTCGTAGGAGTAGCTGCCGCTGCCGCCGCGTTCGAGGAGATCGACGAGGTCTTCGACGTCGGCCGGCTCGACCTTCACCATTCCGTCGGCGAGGTAGACGTCGACCCACGTGCCGTCGAGGTGCTCGGTAATTCCGGCGTTTGGGACGGTCGCGACGAAGGCGAGTACCTCTTCGCGGGAGAAATTCTTGTGCAGGAACCAGCCGTAAGGGACGCCCATGGAGGAGAGGCTCCAGCAAAAGCGACCGGTCCTCAACTTTCTTCGTCACGCGCCGATCGCGCGAGCGTCCCCCCTTTGAGAGCCGCGTAGGTCGCAGCTCGCACAATCCGTCGAAGTGGAGGTCCCCCATGCTTCAGTTTTTCCGCGCCGGTGGTTTCCCGATGTTCGTCGTCCTCGCCGCCGGCATCGCCGCGATCGTGCTCGCCCTCCGCCACTCGCCGCGCGCCGCCGCCGCGCAGCGGGCCGTCCTTTTCCTCACGGCGGGCGCCTTCGCCCTCGATCTTGCCGCCGTTTTCACCAACGCCCCCGACTACGCCCTCCGCGATCAGGCGCCGCTCCTTCCGATGGTCGTCACCGGCATCGGGGAGGCGTTGAGCCCCGTCGTCCTCGGGCTGCTGCTTGTTGCCGGCGCCGCCCTCGCTGCGCGTCCGGCCGGAACCGCCAACGGCGGTGAGGAAACGGCGCGCACGTAGGTCGCTGCGAGCGATCGTCCCCGCCAACCGGCCACCTGAGGGGCCGGTCAGGTCTACGACGCCGCCTGTTTTCCGCGTCCTCGGCGCGGGCGTTCCGCTGGCTCCGCTGGCGATGGCCCGAGGTCCCAGAGCTCGATCTTGCCGTTGGCTAGCCCGACGGCAAGGCGGGCCGTCGCTGCGGAGGGCTCGCCGGTGAGCGCAAGTGCGGTGACCACGTCAGCCGTCTTCAGTACGATCGATTTTGGAGCGCCGGGCAGCCAGACGCGGACGCCACTGGGGACGCCGCCCGCGGCCACCATGACTCCGTCGGCGGTCGCTTCCGCGGCGACGACGTGGAGCCCCTCACCCTCCCCACCAGGCGGCCGTTTTGGTCCCGAAAAGAGCGATCCGTCGTCACCCAGGACGCGGTACCCATCGCGCTGGGCAGCGAGGAAGACTCCAGACGGCAGGACCGCGAGCCCCCCGCCCGCCGCCAACGGGATCGTTTGATCGAGGACCAGCCGGCGGCCATCCATACGGTAACGGCGGAGGCGATGGTCCGCCGATCGGGCGATGAGCGTCGTTTCGTCCGGCGAAAAGAGCGCACACGAATCTGGGAAATCATCCGCGCCACTCGGTTCGCGGACCGTGACGGCGCCATCGTTCGTCCAAACCAGCGCGAGATACTGTTCAATCCCTTGTTCGCCCACGAGCGCCACCCTCGTGCCATCCCTGCTCAAGGCCGCCGGACGGTAGCCGGCAAACCGCCCGTCGGTAATCTCGGCAAGGCAGGCGCCCGTCGCCATGTTCCACGTTCGGAGCGTCGTCCCCTCAAGCGTTGCTGCCAGGCCGGTCGCCGAGAGGCAGGCGCCGTCTGCACGCCCGCTGAGCATGCGGAGAGGCCTCCCGAGGGCGTCCCACTGCACCACTCGGTCGGCAGCGCTCCCAAGAGTCCCGTCGGCCATGAACGCCAGACCGGTAATCGCGCCGCCGTGGCGATCGACGCCGGCAGGGAAGTGGCGTGCGTGCGTTCCGTCGTCTCGCCACGCGGTGAGGTTCACCTGTGAAAACGCCGCGAAGACAAGGAATGCGTTCTCCGATCCGGCTCGCCGGGCGGAGACGAATGTGTTCTCCGATCCGGCTCGCCGGGCGGAGACGAATGTGTCGGTCGCCCCCTTGAGGTTTCCGCGACTGCTGAACCACGGCTGCTCCGCGACCAACCGGCCGCCTGCGAACGTTTGAACGACCGGCGCGCTTTCGGGAAGCGTGAGTGAGCCGGGCATCGCGTCGGAGTCTGGGCCGCGTCGATCGACGATGAGACGTCCGTCCTCACGAAGAAAGAGGGCGGCAGGAGGGGCGAACCGGTTCGTCTGCTCAAAAAGGACCCCCCCTTGGAAGTCGCGAATTTCGATCCGGTACGGCGAACACCACGCAAAACGGTCACGGCTGGCGGCGACGAGCGGTCGGCGCAGCCCGTCGAAACCGCCGCCTGGGATCTGTTCCGGCACGGGGATCGTGCAGCACCACCTCCCGCGGGCGAGATCTCGCAGTCGAAGCTCGGTTTCGGTGCTCGTGACCAGTACCGACCCGTCGGAAGAAACGGCCATGGGGGCGTCCGGAGCGACGTCGTCGAGGGGGAAGTCGGCCACACGCGCACCTGAACGCGTGACGATC
>JAAFHJ010000247.1:4531-7221 GCA_013298325.1 Myxococcales bacterium
CCCCCCGGCGACGCGAAGGGCGACGCGATCGCCTTCCAGAAACCGAACGGGCACCCCTTCCAAAGAAAGCTGTTCGCCGAGCGTGGCCGCGTCGCCGTCGATGACGCGCATCGTGTTGCCGGGGAGGGCGACCGCCGCAAGGCACGCGTTGGTCACCAGCCCCACCGGCGGCGCGCCAAGGTCCCATCGCGCAATCGGTGTCGCGAAATCAGGGGCCCAAAGGCACGCCTCGCCCACGGCATCGACGGTCACGAAGCGCCGCCCGAGCGCCCCCGCAACGCGAATTTGGGCAGTCGTTTGGAACGCCGGCGCGGGCAGAATCTGCGCCGTTCGAACGGGAGTTCCAGGCTTTGCCACGAGGACGAGCTACCAGCGCACTTCGCAAGCGGTCAATCCCGTCGCGCGACGCCTCCTGTGGGGGCAAAAGCTACGATTGTGACCTCGTCATCCACGGAACGGGCTTGCCACAGGAGCTTGCCAAACCAGCGTCCTCCCCTCAACGGTGAGGCCCGTGACGAAGTGCAAGAACGCGTCAAAGAGCGCTTCGGACGCGATCTCGCCTTCAAACACGATGGTGATGTCCGAACCACCAATGCTCAGCGAACGAATGCGTCCGTGGGGGAGATGCTCTATGACTTGTTCGGTAAGCTCAATGTTGGGGCCGTCGGTCGCGTAGGCGACGTACGGGCGCCCCGTTGTTTGCGCGAAGGCGAGGAGCGCAGGGTAGCTCGGGAGTGGGCGCCCGCCTCCGTGGGCTGGGTCGCGAGTGATGTGCAACGAGCCTGGAAAGGCTCGCGAAGCCGACGTCCACCTCACGAACGTTTGCGCCGCGCAGCTGCCCGAACGGGACGAAGAAGCGGCACTTTCGACGAAGCCGAAGCGGCCATCTCTTCGGGAGAAGGCAGTCAGTTGAATGGCCCGCTCAATCGCGTTGATCGGTGACGGGGCGAACTGTTGGTGCCGCGCCCACCCGGAAAATCGGGCGGATGCGGCGGCCAGATTGCGCCGTGACGGGAGGAGCTGTAGCGCAACGCCGATGATCGGCACCAAAGCGACGAATCCGTAGGCGAGGAGTTCTGAAGGGCTCACCCGGGTACCATCGCACCGAATGCGGAAGGGGCCGCGGCCCGGCCCTCTTACGCGGGATACTCGCGACGCAAACGGGGCGCGCGGCGGTCAGGAAACGCCGAGCACGCAGGCAGTGCATGCGAACGAAAGCGGCGCAGCGGACGCGACATTGGCGACGTTAGCGATGGCCCTGGACCGCCGCCTCGCAGGCGCTTTTGCTTTCGTAGGGGGGATCCCCCTTGCAGACGCAGCCGCAGTACGGCAATCGGTCGGCGGGGACGCAGCCGCGGATCGGCTCGTAGACGTAGCCGCCGCTCGGGCAGCACGAGGCGACGGAGCAGTGGGGCGTCTCGCGGACCTTCGGCGCGCAGGCGCCGAGGAGAGCGAGACCAAGACCGAGGCCGAACGCAGCGGCACGAATCGCAGGTAGCTTGAGCAACGTGCTTTGCATCGCAGCGACCCTCGCCGTTGAAGAACGATTCGCCAAGCGGAATCGCTGGGTTGCTGGATCGCGGCGACGTAGCTCCACCGTCGACGATGGGCCCGCAAACGTGGCTACTGACCCGCAGCCTTGCGCCGCGGGCGACTCCCCCGAATCCTCTTCGCAGTCGCCACGTTTGCGGCCCGTGGTAGCGACTGCTCGCCTCTACCCGCCCCAACCGCACGCTTTTGTATCTTGCACGCGACATGCCAGCGCAGGTTTTGCGTAATTGTGGCAAATTGCCACAGGCGTGTTCGGCGCGTCGAACGGGACCTTGAATCTTCTTGGGATTCGCCCGACGGATCGTTCGAAGCACCGAACGGCGCGTCGCTCGCGTCCCAAAGGGGAACGCCCGTCGGGACGATCGAGCGGCCGATGTCCGCTCCGAACGACGTCGCTGCCCCCCTGCTGCCTCCCCGCGACCGTGGGGCAGGGAATCACACTATCAATTCGTCGCCGCGTTGCCGGCGCTGCATTCGTCGATTTCCGCAAGCGATCCGCGGTTCCTGGCACTCGGTGTGCTGCCAGCGGCTGGGGGGAACTCATGAATACTTCTTTGGAAAACGGAGCGCGCGCGCTTCGCGGACCGCGGCCGTTACGCGCGAAAAACGTCTTGGTCATGCCTTGCTACAACGAAGCCGCGCGCCTCTCGCTGCCGCTCGTCGAGACGCTCGTCTCCGATGGAACGGTCACACTCGTCCTCGTCGATGACGGGTCGACCGACGGCACCGCGACGCTCCTGCGCGAGCTCGAGTCCTCCGGGGAAGGGCGTATCTTTGCGCTCCACCTGCCGAAAAACCGAGGGAAGGCCGAGGCGGTACGCGCCGGGCTCCAGTGGGCCATCGAGAGCGGTGCGCGCCAGGTCGGCTACGCGGATGCCGACTTTGCGACGCCGCCGATCGAGATCCTTCGGCTGTTGCGCGCCCTCGACGATCAGCAGCTCGGCGCCGTCCTCGGGAGCCGGATCGCGCGCATCGGCGCCCACATCGAGCGGACCCCATTTCGCCATGCCACCTCGCGGATCTTCGCGGCGATCGCCTCGTACGCGCTGCGGCTCAACGTCTACGACAGCCAATGCGGCGCGAAGTGGTTTCAGGTGAACGACGCGCTCCGCGCAGCGATTTCCCGTCCGTTTGCCGCC
>JAAFHJ010000249.1:0-2762 GCA_013298325.1 Myxococcales bacterium
CGCAACAGCGTCTACATCAATCCAATTTCCACCGTGCTTCGGCCGAGCCCGGTCCGTCGGACATGCACGCGGGTACCGATGCGATCGGCGAGCCCCTGCACGTGGGAAACAATGCCGATGGTGCGTCCGCGAGACTGGAGCGCCTCCAGCGCCGCGATCGCCACGTCGAGCGATTCGGGGTCGAGGGTTCCGAAGCCTTCGTCGAGGAAGAGCGTTTCGACAGCGCTCCGCTCGCTCCCAAGGTCGGCGAGACCGAGGGCGAGCGCCAGCGAAACGAGGAAGCGCTCCCCGCCGGATAACGTCGCTACACTACGAGCTTCATTCGCAAATTCCCGGTCAATGACCAGGATTTCGAGTTCATCCTCGGGGACCGGCGCCAGCTGGTACCGGGGGCGAAGGAGCTTCAGGTTCTCGTTCGCCTGGGCGAGCACCGCAGCAAGCGTGTGGGCCTGCGCCAGCTTCACGAAGGCATCGCCGGTTGCCGATCCGATGGCCGCCGAGAGCGAGCCCCAGTCGCGCGCCTTCCGTGCAGCCACCGCAATCGCCTCGTCGAGGGCCTGCTGAGCCTTCCGCGTGCGCGCGTCGTCTTCGAGTTTTTCTCGGAAAGAACCTGCCTGATTCAGCGATTGAATTCGTTCAGAATCGATGCTGTTTCGTTGGGCGAGGAGCGCTTCTTCCGTCGCCTCTTCCTCCCCGGGCTCGACGCGTCGCACGTCGGCCGCCTGCCGATGCTCGTGAAGGGCAAGTGCGCACCGTTCTTGTTCTTTTTGAGCATCGCGTAGCGCCTCTTGGGCCTGTGCGCTCCGACCGCGGCGCTCTTCGAGGGCGGCGGGGTCTTCGCCGGCGGCGAGCGACACCTCTTCGCGAAACGCGTCGTCGACGACCGTCTCCAGCGCTGCCGCGAGCGCCTCAAGGGCGGTCCGGTAGAGCGCGTCCGCCGCGTCCGCCGCTTCGGTCGTCTCTGCCAGGTGGGTCGCCGCGCGCAGGGCGATTTCGGCCCGCCGCGCCTCCTCCACGAGCGCCTCTTCCCGGCGCTGACGGGCGACGTCGGCGGCGATTCGCGTCTGCGTGCGCGCCGCCTCCAGAGGCCCTCGACGGGCACCAGGTGTTGCACCATCGCCCGGTATTTCTCGAAGTAGAACCGCGAGATCTGCCGCATCCTTTGTGATGCGCCCCTCCACCTCGCCGCGCTGAACCGCGAGCGCCCGTGCCCGTTCTTCAGCGACCGCCCCCGCGCTCCGCGCCCGCTCCGCAGCCGTCTCCGCCTCGGCCCGTTCGGTCGCAAGCTCTTCCCGGCGCCGCTCGGCATTTCTGCGCGTCTTTGCCAGTCGTTCAATCGCGGCGATCAGCGCACTCGGCGTGTTGCCGGCGAGGACGAGGGAATGCTCGCCGAACGCCGCGAGCCGGCCTTCCAGTTTTGCGCGATCCTCCTGCAATTTTGAACGCTTTTGGGCGAGGTCCCCCTCGTGCCCCTCCCGCTGGGCGCGTGCTTCGGCGACCTTTTCCGCCGTCGCACTCCGCCGCGCCTGGCCGTCGGTCAGCGCCGTTCGGGCCCGGGTGCATTCGCCATCCGCAGCGGCGCGGGCGGCCCGAGCGTCGCGGGCTGCCTGGCGCTCGGCGGCGAGGGCCGCGCGCCATTCTGCGAGGAAATTTGAAGGGTCGGCAACGTCGACGAGCAATCCCGAGAGCCGCACCGCAGCTGCTTCTCGCCCCTCGCTGCGAAGCGTGTGTTCTGCACGTACCTTCGCCGATTCGCCGCGCCTCCCCTCCAGCGCGGCGAGCGCCGCCTCCACGTGAGCCCCCCTTGCTGCGACTGTTTTTTCCGCTTCCGCATAGGCGGCCGCTTGCCCTTGTGCGCGGCTTCGCTGGGCGGCGAAGGTCTCCCGAAGCACCGCGAACTGGGCCGGATCGTGGTCGTGATGGAAACAGACCGGGCAGGGGACGCCCGGCGCGAGGTGGCTTCGGAGGCGCGAAAATGCTTCCTCCTGGGCGGCGGTCGAAGCGTCAACAATCGCAAGAAAATTGGAAGCTTCCTCCGCTCGTGCCTTGGCGATCTGGGCGGCTGTTTCCGCCTCTGCCAGGAAGGCGACAGCCGTCGCGTGGGCGGAGCGCGCTGTCTCCTCGCGCTCGTCCGCGGCGACGCGTTGAGCGGTCACATCGCGAAGGCGATCCTCGGCGTGACCGAGGGCGAGGTGGGCCTGTTCGGCCGCCTTCAATCGCAGTTCTTCCTCGCCGATGTTTGCACGTTCTTCGCCGGAAGGGAGCGCATCGAGGCTCGCTGTCGCGGCAGCGAGCGCCTCCGTGCTTGCGGTCACGTCGTCGTCGGCGGCGGCGAGCTGTGCGACGAGCGCCGTCTCCTCCCCCTGAAGGAGCGCCAGCTTTTTCTCTGCCCCGGAGACCTCTTTGTGGAGATCATGCACGCTTCTGACGGCAGCCACGAGCGCCTCGGCGGCGGCAGGGAGGGTCGCCAACAGGGCGGTTGCATGGAGCTGTTCTTCGAGGGCGCTCCGTTCGGCGTCGAGGCGTAGAAGGGCCGCTTCCGCCGCATCGCCCCCTTTTTGCCCGTCTTCTGCCTGCCTTCGAGCGTCTCTCTCTTCGTCGACGAGCTGTTGCCGGAGGTGACCGTCGGCAGTCTGGCGAGCGAGGAGCTGTTCTGCAGCGAGCAGCTTAGGCAGGGCCGCTTCTAGGGCGGCGGCCGCCTGTCCGGCCGCTTCTTCTGCCTGCGCGGCGTCGGCGCATGCTTCACGTGCCCGCCCTTTTCC
>JAAFHJ010000249.1:2772-7196 GCA_013298325.1 Myxococcales bacterium
CGTAGCGGGCAGCCGTCGCACGTTCTCGCGTCTGCTGGGCCTCATCGGCGGGCCCCGCGAGCGTCCGAAGCTGCTCGGTACGCGCAAGGGCGAGGCGGTCTTCCTCGGCGAGAAGGACCGTTTGTTCTGCAGAAAAGAGCGTCTGTTCTGCCTCAGAAACGGCGTGAGAGAGCCTCCGCTCTTGCGCAAACAGGGCGATGCGCGACTCCAGGCGACGCACCTGCTCCCCCGTTTCGTGGGCCCGTCGGTCGCACGCGAGAAGCTCCTCTTCCAGGGCGCGGCGCGTCTCCTCGTCGAGGGGGGCGTGACCTTCCCGTTTCGCTTGAAGTTCCGAGAGTTGCCCCTGAGCGGTCGTCTTCCGGTTGAAGACTTCCATGGAGATTCGCCGGAAGAGGTCGCTCCCACCGAGGCGCTCAAGGATCGCGGCTCGACTATTCGTGTCGGCGCGCAGGAAGGTGTCGAAAGCGCCCTGTGCAAGGAGCACGGAACGGCAGAACTCGACGAAGTTCAAACCGACTTTCTCTTTAATAAAGTCGCGGACCGCCGTCGCCGTCACCTGCTCGGGGCCGACGCCGCCATCGAGAGGGAGCACCTGGTGGTCGGCCTGTTGGAGCTTGCCGGTCGCGAGCTTGCGTGCCCGTCGTGCCGTCCAGCGCGCCCGCCAGCGCTTCCCGTCGACGCCTAGGAAGTCGACCTCTGCGTGCCCTTCTGCGGCGCCCCGCCGGAGAATGTTGAGCGGATCTCGCGCGGTGACCATCGTGCCACCAGGGTCTTTGAGTTTGACCCGTGTCCCCATCTCACCGCGTGGGAATTCCCCATAGAGAGCGAGGCAAACGGCATCCAGAATCGTCGACTTTCCGGCGCCGGTCGGCCCAGTAATGACGAAAAGTCCAGCACTTGCAAGCGGTCCTGTCTCGAAGGAGAGCTCGAAGGGGCGCGCAAGGCTCGCGAGGTTCTCGCCTCGTACCGCAAGAATTTTCAAGGCTCTTCCCCTTCGTGGACCGCCTGCTCGGCTTCCTCAAAGAGGGCCATCAATGCCGGATCGACCGACTTGTACTTGTCCTCAAGAACCTGGCGAAGCAGCTCCCGTGGGGAGGGAATCTTTCGCGAGACATTCTCGGGAATCCGTACCTCATCATGCCGAATGTTCCCGGCGCTCTCCGCGATGGAGACGACCCGGTAGCCCTTCGGGGCGATCACCTTGCGGAGCTCCTCTTTGAGACCGGGCTCCGGCCGGTCGAGGACGACGGTCACCGTGAGGAAGGGGCGCTGCTCGTCGGGCGTCTTCGAAACATCCGGAAGTTTTTGCAGTTCTTCGAGCACGAGATCCTTCGTCCCGTAGGCGCTCGCCGTCCCGAGGCCAAGCTGGGCCTTCCTCTTCGCGGGGACTGCGAGGAACTCGACGGTGCGAGGAATCGGCACGAGCCGAATTTGATCGGTGCCGGATCGTGCTGAGTCGAACAGCACGAAACTATGTTTGTAATTCTTCTCGGTAAACGAGAGAGGGATCGGCGATCCCGAGTAGCGGACGTTCTCCCGCTTGGCGACTCGCTGGGGCTTGTGGAGGTGGCCAAGGGCGACGTAGGCGACGTCTTCCGGGAAAATCGCGGCGGGGACGGCGTGCTGGTGGCCGCCCAGGATCGGGCGCTCGGTATCGAGGCTGAGATCTTCTTCATTTACATCAAGAAGATACATATGGCCGGAGGCGATGACCGGGAGGCCGGGGAATCGCCGGGCCGCCTCAGCAAAGGCCTGCCGGTAGATGCTTGCTACACCAAAAGATGTAGCATGCACGTTCGCAAATTCGGCCTCAGCGCCGGGGACCGGGAGGTCGATGGTGCGCAGAAACGGGATCGCGAGGAGGACCGCCTCGGGCGCCTCTGTCGTCGGGATCGGGAGCAAACAGCGTGCAAAATCGACCCCATGGGGGAGCGGCGCCGGTTGCTTGGGCAACGCACCGACGACGGTGATGCCGAGGGGCGTTGCGAACGGGTGGGGCGCCTCCAAGCGGGCGGGGGAGTCGTGGTTGCCGCCGAGGAGGATCGTCCGGAGCTTCGGCGCGCGCCGGTGCACGTCAACGAGGAAGCGGTAGAGCATCTCCTGGGCGCTCGCGGGCGGCGTCTGTACGTCGAAGAGATCTCCGGTGACGAGCAGCACGTCGACCGCCTCGGTGACGAGAGTATTCGCCAAAAATGCAAGGAAACACGCATGCTCGTAGCGCCGATCGAAGCCGGCGAGCTCGTGACCGAGGTGCCAATCGGAGGTGTGAAGGAGCCGCATGCTGGTGCGTGTCTAACGCAATTGGCGGTCGGCTGCGCCGCTCGCGGGCGTCTCATCGGAGACGAGCGACCCCTTATTAAATTGTGCCCAATAGAATTGCGCACGCATGAAACGTGCACTATGGTTTTCTCGGTGGACGACACCTGGCTCCTTCTCGACAATCAGCTCTGCTTCGCGCTCTACGCTACTTCACGAGCAGTTACGAAGGCTTATGCCCCGCTCCTTGCCCCCCTCGGCGTGACCTATCCCCAGTACCTGGTGCTGCTGGTCCTCTGGGAAGCGGACGGCGGGACCACGCCCCCCGGCGCTCCGATGACCGTCGGCTCTCTCGGCGGCCGCCTCTTCCTCGACTCAGGCACGCTCACGCCGCTTCTGAAGCGCCTCGAAGCGGCAAAGCTCGTCACCCGCGCGCGGAGCGCCGAAGACGAGCGGGTCGTCCACGTCGGCCTCACGGCCGCTGGCAGGAAGCTTCGTAAAAAAGCTGAGGGAATTCCAGCTGCCATGTCCTGTGCGCTCGGCCTAAACGGCGACCAAATCGCCACGCTTCGAGACCCGCTCCGGAAGGTACTTGCGCGCCTCCACCAAAGTTCTCCTGCCGAAGAGGAAGTGCGCGACTGAGTCATTCACCCTTTCTTCGTCTGAAGCATCCACCGACAATTACGAATTCTACGAAGGACAAACGATCATGGAAGCTCTTTATACTGCGGAAGCAACGTCAATCGGCGGTCGCGGCGGCTCGGTGAAGTCCTCGGACGGCAAGATCGACCTCAACCTCTCCGTGCCGAAGGGGCTCGGCGGGGATGACGGCGCCGGTTCGAATCCCGAGCAGCTCTTCGCCGCCGGCTACTCGGCCTGCTTCGCTGGCGCCCTCGGCCTTGTCGCCCGTCTCCAGAAGAAAAATCCCGGAAAATTCACGATCACGGCGAAGGTGAGCCTCGGGAAGGTCGGCGAAGGCTTCGGGCTTGCGGTCGTCCTCGGCGGCCACTTTCCGGACCTCCCCAAGGAGGAGGCCCACGCCCTCCTTGAGGCGGCCCATGCCGTCTGCCCCTACTCGGTCGCGACCCGTGGCAACATTCCCGTCACCCTCGAAGTGATCTGAAACTCTGAAAGAACAAACGACGAAAGCCGGTGATGTCTCGCCGGCTTTCGTCGTTTGTAGAGCGGAAGGTCTACTTGCAGGTCATGTCGCCGACGCCGTCCTGGTTGACGTCGCAGTTCACGCCGGTTCCGCAGGTCGGGAAGTCGACGATGCGCTTCCCCCCTTGGCAATAGGCCGAGAGATTGCGCTTCCCCGGGTCGTTGATGCAATAGAGGTCGTCGGCCTTGTCCTTGCAAAACTCCTTGCAGTGCTTGGTCGCCGTGCCGTCCTTGCTCACGTCACAAATTTGCGAAGAGGCGCACTGGAGGCCGTAGGAGCGGGCGCCATTTTTGCAGTAGACGGCGCCGTAGGAGATATCGCTCTGGCAGTAGACCCCGTCCGCTTTTCCGGCGCAGCCGACGGTGCTCGGCGGTTGTTCCGTCGAGACCGGGCATTCGATGCCGAAGTTCTTCTTCGTTTCATCGGGCGTGAGCACGCCGACGGCGACCCAGGAGCAGGCGACCGGTTCCCGCGGAATATTCTTACGTTTCGCGATCAGCAGCTCCGTGATCGCGAACTCGCGGAAGGTCGACGTCTCCTTCAATTCAAAGCGAAGAGCCGTCCATTTCAGATCTTCGACTTGCTTCCACGACAGCGGCGTCTTTACCTTCACACCGGAGTCCTTGTGAGTCCCGCCTTGGACCATCAAGTAAAAGGCATGATTCGGGATTCCCGAGTTGATGTGGACGCCACCATTGTCGAAAGCGCCGTTCGCCATGAGCTGGCTGTAGTGGCGCGGCTGACCGATGACGGAATCGGTCGGGTCGGCAAAGTTTCGGAGCGGGAGGTGCTCCTTAATGGCGCCATCGCCGAGCTTGAAGTCGCCAGCTCCGGTGAAACTGTGCTCGGCCAGCGCCGCGAAGACGTCACTCATCGACTCGTTCAGCGCCCCCGATTCGGTTCCGTAGAAGAGGCGGCAGCTCCGGTCGGTAATCGCGTGCGTGTACTCGTGGGTCGCCACCTCGCGGTCGGTAAACGTGAGCCAGTGGTAGGTCTTCGACGGGTC
>JAAFHJ010000025.1 GCA_013298325.1 Myxococcales bacterium
GGTGAGGACGACGAGTCCGCCACGCGCGCCGTCGTTGTGAACGACGCCGACAAACTGGGCGCCCGGCTCAAGAATGACGCGCGGGAGCTAGGGCGGCGGCGCCTTCTCGGCCTTCGCTTCGGCGGCAGGTGCATTCTGCACCGATTCCGCAGAGGCTTCTGCAGCAACCGCTTCGGCGGGGGCTGCTTCGGCGGAGGCTTCGGCGACGGGCGCTTCGGCGGCCGCTTCAGCGACCGCTTCGGCGGGGGTCGCTTCCGCAGCCTCTTCTGCCGCTTCTTCGGCGGCAGCGGCGGCGGCGTCGACCTTCTCGTCTTCCGGGATGAGGAGCTCGCGGAGGTCGAAGACCCCCTTCGCCTTCCCCGAAAGGTCGACGAAGAGGACGTCGTCGGTCACTTCGAGGACCTTGCCGAAGACGATGTCGCCGATGGCGAACGGGGGGCGCTCACGCTCCTCTTTCGGCTTGCGATCGTGCTTCTTTTCCGGGCGCTTGCCGTCTTTCTTGGCTTCGCCAGCAGCCCCTTCCACGGGGGCCCCTTCGGTGGATGCCCCATCGGCAGCCACGGCACCCTCGGCCGGCTTCTTCTTCTTGCGGCGGCGGCGGCGCTTCTTCTTCTCGCCCCCCTCACCGGCCGTAGCCGACGCTTCGCCATCGGCGCCTTCGGCGCCTTCGCTGGCGTCCTCGCCGTCTCCGTCGTCGTCGCCGTCATCGCTGGCGGCGGTCGGGGCTGCGGGGGCTTCGGGCGCCGCAGCGGTCGTCTCGACCTTGGTTTCTTCGTTCGCTTCGGAGTGCTGAGTGCTCATGGCGGTTCGGTTCCGATGGGGCTCTGGCACCGCAAGTCGACGCCGGGGCGACCTTTCGCCCGTCGTGCTTGCAGTGCCCCCGATCTTCGAGGGCGAGCGCGCCGGGAAGCTCCCGATCGCGCAGCAGTAGGTAGGTGTTCTATTTTTTCGCGAGCCCGTCGAAGGCGAGTCCGTGGGCCGCGAGGCGATTCTGATAATAGAAAAGTAGGCGTGTGTCGCGGAGAACGAGGTCTTCTCCGCGCGGTACCAGCACCTCCTGGGTGTGGTAGCCGGAGAAGGCGCGGAGCGCGGTCGCGATCAGGCCGGCGCCGTCTTTCCCAACAACGTTCGGACCGAGGTGGATGCGCCCCGCCGCCGCCTCTTCGCGCAGCTTCCCAAGGAGCCGCTCCACGCTCGCGGCGAGCTGAGCCCGCGGGATGGCGACTTCGTCTTTGTGGCGCAGCCAGACGAAGAGATCGCCGTGGCCGACGGCGTTTCGCAGCTCCTCAAAGGCGGCCGCTGCGACGATATGCGTTGGCAAAATCACGGTGTTGGCGAGGTACGACTTGCAGATGACCTCCCCAAGCTCCCGCGTGTATTCGGCGTCACGACCGGCGTCGGGGCCGATCTTTCCGCCGCGGCCGGTCACGTAGCCGACCGGGTCGACGGGGCGCCCGCGACCGTCGTAGGAGACGCCATCCTCATCGACGGTGTTGCCGAAGCAGTCGACCGGATCCCCAAAGCGGATCACGCAGCCGCCATCGAGGCCGTAGAGCTTGTCGACGAAGCTCGCCATCCGCCCGATGCGCGTCGACTCGTCGTCGTCGATGATGTAGCGCGCCTTCCCCGCCTCGGAGAGGAAGTCGCCGATCAGCGTCTCCGCTTCGAGGGTGAGCAGGTAATTGATCGTCGAAGGGACGAAAAACACTTTCCGTGGGCGCCCTTGCGCCGCCGTCCGCGCGAACGCTTCGATGCCGGTCCCGGCGAGACCGAGCTTGAGCCGCCGCTCAACGCCCCCCGACCGCGACCGCGTCCCGCCGGGGAAAAACAGGCTGTGGTAGCCGTTCTCAAGGAGGACGCACGAGTAGGCTTTTAGGACGTCCTTGTAGAGTACATGCCTCAGCCGGCGATCGACGCGGTAGGCGCCGAGGTTGTGCATGAAGTAGCTAAGCACCGGATTGGTGAAGAGATTCTTCCCGGCACCGTAGGTCGCCGGCGGAAGCCCAGCACGCTCGAGGGCGAAGCCGAAGACAACACTATCCATGTTGGAGAGGTGCGTCGGGACGTGGACGATCGTGCCGAGCGTCGCGAGCTTGCGAAGCGTTGCGAGCGGCCCCTCGACGAGGATCCGGCCGTCCAACGCCGTAAGATCCAACGAACCGGGCAAGTTACGAACGAGGGACCGCGGCGAAAGCAGGGCACCGAGGAGTGGCGCGATCGCCTTCGAGGCGAACTTGTAGACGCGCGGGTCGAAGTTCCCGGCGACGTCGCGGGCGTGGTGGCTGGCGACCTCTTCCAGCTCCATCCGTGCTTCGCTCGGCGAAATGCGACCGAGCCGGCCGGCGAGCCGCTGCCAGCGATCGAGTTCGGCGCCGCCATGATCGCCGAGCCGCCGAATTTCATTGTAACATGCATCGTTCAGCGCAAACGTCGGGTCTGCGGTGGCGGCGAGCACGCGGGAGACGACGTCCCCCACCATGGCGTCTCGGGAGTTGTTGAAGCGGAAAATCGGCGACGAAGTGTCCACGGCGGCGAGCCTATCCTGCGTCGGAAACGGGCGGGGCCCGAAAACACGCTAGCTGTCGCCGGCCGCCATGCGTGCTGCGTGCGCAAGAAGGAGCGGTTCGAGCTTCGCCGGCGCAAGCGGCGGCGTGAACAGGTAGCCCTGGTACTCATCGCAATCGAAGTCACGAAGGGCGTCACGCTGGGCCTCGGTCTCGACCCCCTCGGCAATCACGCTCATTTCGAGGGTGTGGGCGAGCTGAATCATCGCCCGAGCAATGATCGCATCCCCTTGGCGCCGGTCGATATTTGAAACGAGCGACCGGTCGATCTTCAATACCGAAATCGGCAAACGTTGAAGCGCAGCAAGGTTCGAATAGCCGGTGCCAAAATCGTCAAGTGCGATGTGCACACCTCGGTAGGCAAGCGCTTCAAGGAGTTCAGAAACCCCTTCATTTGCAGCCAAAACCGTCTCCGTAATCTCGAGTTCCAGGCGCCCGGGGGGGAGACCGCTCTCGGCGAGCGCACTTTCCACGATTTGAAGGAGCCCCGGTTGAAGCTGCTTTGCACTTACATTGACGGCGACAACGCCATTGAAGATGCCAGACTTCCCCCAAGCTACTGCCTGATGGCAGGCGGCACGGAGCGCCCACTCGCCGAGCTTTCCGATGAGGCCGGTCTGCTCGGCCAAGGGGACGAACTTGGCCGGGCTGACGGCACCAAGCGTCGGATGATCCCAACGAAGGAGCGCCTCCAAGCCGAGGACGCGGCCGTCCTGAAGGGCGATGCGCGGCTGGTAGGCGAGGCGTAGTTCGTTCCGCGCGAGGGCGTGGCGAAGGTCCTGCTCCATGGAGACGCGCTCGTTCAGCGCGTCGGCGGAACTGCGGGCAAAATAGCTGTATCCTGCACGCCCCTGATCTTTCGCCTGGTAGAGGGCGAGGTCGGCGTGACGCATGAGCGTGATGGCGTCTTCGCCGTCGGCGGGGAAGCAGGCGATGCCGATGCTGGCGGTCGTTTCGAAGCGAACGCCTTCGATGACGATCGGCTCCGCGACCGCAGCGAGCATGCGCTCCGCGATGCCAGAGGTGTCTTTCGTGCCGTCGGCGAGCGACGGGAGGAGGACGACGAATTCATCGCCGCCGAGGCGCGCGATCGTGTCGTGCTCGCGGAGGCAAGCGCGAACGCGCGCCGCAACCTCCTGGACCAAGCGATCTCCGAAGCTGTGTCCGAGGGTGTCGTTGATGTGTTTGAAGTGATCGACGTCGACGAAAAAGAGCGCGAGTTCCTGACGTCCGGCGCCGGCGAGCGCCAGCGCGTGGGTCAGTCGGTCTTCGAAGAAGGTGCGATTCGGGAGCCCGGTGAGCGCGTCGTGATTCGCAATGTGGATCGCGTTTTGTTCGGCGCGCCGCCGTGTCTCTACCTCGTGGTGGAGCTTTTCAATCGTCTGTTCCAGCTCGTTCGTGCGCTCCTCAATGCGCCTTTCGAGTTCCACCTGGAAGGCTTCAAGTGCACGTTCTGCCTCTTTGCGTTCCGAAATATCCTCGGCGAGCCAGACGATGCGGGGGACAATTGTTGCCGAGTCTTCGGGGCGGACGAGCGGCTTCCCGGTGAAGGCAACCCAGAGTTCGCTACGCCCTTCGATCGCGTTGCGACTTCGCACGCGGGCCTCTATTTTGACCGGTTCGCCCCGAGACACAGCTTCGCGAACTCGTCGACTTACCTCAGGAAGCGATGCCCCACCAAAGCCGTCAAGATCGACCGTCGAGCAGGCGAGAAGTTCATCGATGCTGCTCCCGTACAGCTCCGCAAAGCGCCGGTTGCAGCGCTCGATGCGGTCTCCGTGGGTGAGTGCGACGCCGAAACTACCGTGATTGAGGAGGGCATCATGTTCGTCGTGGAGCGCGCCCAAGAGCTCCCGTCGCGAAACATCTTCTGAGATATCGGTGGCCGTCCAGACGCTGCCGATAAGCGGGCGGTCGCGATCGGCGAGTCGCCCGGTCATCGCCACCCAAAAGCGACTCCCATCCGGGCGGCGCGCCGCGAGCTCGGTGTAGGCGTGCCCCTGCGTCGCCATCTGTCGAAGGACGCTTTCGCCGAGCGCCGCGTACACGCTCGCGTCGGCGGCGAGGCTTGCGGTCGTCGCCCCCAACAAAGCGCTATTTTCGACGTGAAACAAACGATGAAACGCTTCGTTAGCTCGAAAAATTCGGCCTCCACGGATGACCATCGCTGCGACGGGAAGTGCAGAAAACACGTCCAGTTCATCAAGAACATCAGCAGTTTCTGAACGTAAAACGTCGATCTGCACGACGACAATGCCCTGATAGCTGGGCCAGTGGTCGAGGGTGGTCGTGTGGAACTCGTACGAGGACTCGCCGAGGACCACCGTCCCCCGCGCTTCGGTTCCGCTGGTGAAGCTCGCATGCGCCATCGCAGAAACGATCGCGTCGGGGAGGTCGGCGCCGATGGCTGCGATCGCGGCGCCATTCGCAAAGAGCGTTTGGCTATCGAGTGTATCATACACCCAAACAGCGAGCGGCAGCGGACCGAAAAATGCGGCGAGGGACGGAGCGGTCTGTTCGCGAACCGAAGGCGCACAAGCACCGGAAAGCGCGCGAGAATCGGTCCGCGGAACGCCGCGAGGGATCACTCCGCTTGCAGCGCCATCAGGAAGGGCTGCCGCCGAGCCTTCGGCGTCGGGGTCTTCGCGAGCGGTCATCGATCTCCGAGGGGGAGGACGGCCACCCCTTCAATTTCGACCTTCGCCCCCGCCTCCAAGAGTCCTGCGACCTTCACCAGGCTCATCGCCGGATAATTCTTCCCGAAGCGCTCGCGCCACCCCTCACCAATCGCCTTCTGGGCGGCCCGGTACTCCTCGAGATCGGTAACAAATGCGAGGAGCTTCACGAGATGCTCGCCGCCCCCGCCAGCCGTACGGACGACCTCAATCACGTTGTCGAGCGCTTGCAGGAACTGAGTTCCGAGATGGGGACTGACGATGCGTTGATTCTCGTCCCAGCCGATTTGCCCCGAAATATGGAGAGTTCTCCCGGGCGCGCACAGCACCCCGTCCGTATAGCCGCGAGCCTTCGGGAATCGTGCGGGGGTGATTTTCGCGTGCATGGTCAACCTTCCGAGTAGACCGCTCTTCCCGCGCGGGGGCAACGGCAAATTGCGCGAAAATGGCGGCTCCCCGGCGATCCACCCCCATTGAAGTCGCGGGCCGCGAGGGGCGCTTCTGGCGACTGTCGTGTGCCGATTCAGCGGGCGGCGCTCGCGCGGCCGAGGCGATCTCGAAGAGCCCACCACGCCTCTCCGTCGGGCAGCGCTTCGACGAGGATTTCCGTCGCTCCGTCGTCGTCTGCGGCACTGAGTGCAGCAAAAAGCTCGCGCGCGTATGACTGCGGTTCGTCGCCGAGAATTCGCGAAGCGTGGCGCGGAATCGCTCCATTGGGCTGTCGCAAAAGCGCGACTGTATTTTCTCGGTCCGCCGCACGCCAGGCCTCTGCCAGATCTGCGGGGTGAACGACCGTAAGCGTTGCACGCGGGGCGTAGTGGCGGCTCGAAAGCCCCGGTGCCGCATGAATTCCCACATGGGCCGTCAGTCCCTCGGTCACAACGAGATCGGGAACGAACGCACGGAGCGCCTGCGGCGCGATCGGTCCTGGCCGAAGGATTTGCCGAGTCACCAGGGAGAGCACCGTCGACTCAATCCCGGAAGTGCACGGCCCTCCATCCAATACAAAGGGGATTCGTGCCCCCAAACTCCGTACGACATGGGCCGCTCGCGTCGGTGAGACCTCCTGGTGGCGGTTCGCGCTCGGGGCGGCGAGAGGACCGCCAAACGCGCGCAAAAGAGCAAGGGCGGTCGGATCCGACGGAATGCGGACTCCGACGGTCGCTCCGCCGGCGGTGACGGCACGAGGGAGGTCCGGATGAGCGGGGAGCACGAGGGTGAGTGGACCGGGCCAAAAGGCACGTGCGAGCGCTTCGGCAAGCGGCGAGAATTCCGTGCAGACCGCACGCGCCCCTTCGATAGATGCAACATGCACAATGAGCGGATGCGTCGACGGGCGCCCCTTTGCGGCAAAGATCGCGGCGACCGCGGCCGGATTCCAGGCATCGGCACCGAGGCCGTAGACGGTCTCCGTCGGAAATGCGACGAGCTCTCCGCGCTGCAACGCCGCTGCCGCACGCGCAATTCCCGAGTCGTCAGCGGCGAGCACGTCCGGAGCCATCGTCGCGTCCTACTTGGCCGTCGACCAGAGTTCCACCGCAACGACGCCGCGCCCGGCGCCTACCGCGACGAGCAGCGAGGCCTCCCCCGTCGCTGTAAAACAGAGGCGCCCGGCGCGCGGAAGGGCGCTTCCACCGTCATCGGCGGCGTCTTTTCCGGCGGCATCGCGAACGGTCACGTTCATCGCCGTCACTGCGCCATCATGTGCAGTGTACACGCGATAGCAGCGCCCCGCTTCGGCACGAAACGGGATCTTCGCCGCCGGATCACCGTCCGCTTGGGTGACCGACTGGGCAAGAACTTTCGTCCATGATCCCGAAACTTTGGCGCACGCGGCTGCCAGCTTCGCGGCATCCCCCTTCGGCTCTTTTCCACCGACCGGCGCGGCCGCGTGACAGGTGTAGAGCGCATCCACTTCGTCCACCTTGGCGACGTCCGATCCGCGCACGCCGGGCGGCGGCATCGGCTGCATCGCAGGGAGCGCGCTCGGCGGCGGAGGCGGCGTCGCTTCCACCGCCTTTGCGGCCCCACTCACACTTGCCGCGGGCGTCGGCGAAGCGGCTGCAGGCGTATTCCCGCCACACGCGGCGAGCGCGACTGCGAGGGGGAGCAGAACGAGGAGGCGGGGGGCGCGGAGCATGGCGGCCGACGCTACTACGTCCCTCACTCCCGTCGAAGGGCCGTCATCGGATCGAGAAGCGCCGCGCGTCGGGCTGGGAAGAAGCCGAAGCCGACACCGATGCCCCCAGAGACCAGGGCGCTGGCGACGAGTGCGATCTGGTTGACCGTAAAGTCCCACTCCAAGAAGCGCGTAACGCCGAAGGTGACGCCGAGACCAAGCACGATGCCGACGAGCCCCCCGAGGAGCGAGAGGACGACCGCTTCCACGAGAAACTGGATTTGAATGTCCCCGGCACGCGCCCCGATGGCCATGCGGATGCCGATTTCGCGCGTCCGCTCGGTCACGGAAACCAGCATAATATTCATGACGCCAATTCCGCCAACGATCAAACTAATCGCGGCAATCACGACGAGAAGTGCCGTCAGAATATCGTAAATACCGCCAATCAACTCTTTGATGGCACCCAGGTTTTGCACCTGAAAGTCCTGGTCATCCCCCTCGGGAATCCGATGTCTCTGGCGTAGGAGATCGGTGACTTTGGACGCACCATGCTCCATTTGATCGGGGCTTGCGGCGCTCGCCATGAGGACGCCGGCATAGCCGGGCGGCGCCCGCAGGAGCCGGGAACGCACGCTTCCGATCGGCATCAGAATGGTGTCGTCTTGGTCACCCAGCGCACCGCCCCCCTTTGATGCGAGAACGCCGATCACGCGGTAGAGGTATTTGCCAATGCGAACGTCTTGGCCGACCGGGTCCCCGTTGTTGAAGAGGCGGGTAGCAACGGTCTTTCCGAGGACTGCAACGCGCGTCTTCGAGGTTTCATCGGAGTCCTGCCAGAACTCACCAGTCTTGATCGCGTAGCCACGCACCTTCAAATAGGCTTTCGTCGTCCCGATGACGGTCGTATCGGCGTTCTGGTCGCCAAAAACAACGCGCGCGGGCGCTTGAAGGACCGGCGCAACGTCTTGAATGGCGGGGATTTCGCGCACGATCGCCCGTGCGTCCTCTTCGGTCAGCCGTCCGCCCCCCTTCGTCTTTGCTCCCGAGGCGGCGCGCCGTTGGGGGCTAATGATGATGAGGTTATTTCCGATCGCCTCAATTTGTTTCGTGATGGAGCCACGCGCCCCTTGCCCAAGAGCGGTGACGATCACGACGGCAGCAACGCCGATTAGAATACCGAGCACAGTCAGCGAGGCGCGCAAGACGTTGCGGCGGATGGCCCGAAGGGCAAGGAGGAAGGCGCGGAGAACTTGCATCATTCGCTCCGCAGGGCATCGATCGGGTCGAGCCGCGCTGCCCGCCGGGCGGGGAAGAAGCCGAAGGCGAGCCCGATGGCTGTGCTCGTCCCCAAAGCAATTGCGGAAGCGCCGAAAGACGGCTTTAGCGGCCAATCAAACGCTGCTGCAACCAATGTAGTTGCCGTCGTCCCGAGGAACGCTCCAAGAATCCCGCCAAAGAGCGTCAGCACGACGGCCTCGACGAGAAATTGGACGAGGATGTCACGTTCCCGCGCGCCGATGCTCATACGAATGCCGATTTCGCGCGTTCTTTCAGTGACTGAAACCAGCATGATATTCATGACACCGATGCCGCCAACGAGGAGGCTCACGGCGGCGACCCCCAAAAGCATCGCAGAGAGCGTGCCGGTGATCCCCTCTTGCATGGCACGCATTTCGGCCTGGGAGGTTGTCTGAAAGTCGTCCTTGTCCCCTTCTTTGATCCGATGGCGCTGCCGAAGTACGTCACTCGCCTGGCGGATGGCGCCGTCGACAGTCTTTGCATCGGTCGCCGAGATCATGATCATATCGACGCGATTCGGCGACGAATGGGAGACGCGATTTCGGAAGGTTTTGATCGGAATGAGGACGCGATCATCTTGATCTTCCCCAGTCGCAGTCGTCCCCTTCACTGTAAGGATACCGATGATTGAAAAGGGGGCACCGGCGATGCGAATCACCTGACCAAGGGGGTCTTCCCCTTTGGCAAAAAGATTCTTGGTGACCGTCTGACCGACGACGGTAACCCGCGTCCCTGTGCGCTCATCTTCGTTGCGCCACATGCTGCCACGACCGATTTCATAGCGACGTGTCGGCAGGTATTCTCCGGTGACTCCTGCCACCGTTGTCGACCAATTCTTCTCCCCGCCCGCGACCTGGGTGGTGATCGAAAGGAAAGGGGCGACGTACTGGACGCTGACTGCTTCTCGCTTGATCGCACGCGCATCGAGCTCAGTCAGGCGTGCGGCGGCCCGGTCGCGGCTTGCTGCGCCCTGGGCCCCTTGCGGAAAAATGTAAACGAGATTGGTCCCTTGCTGATCGATCTGGCCGCCGACCTTGTCGCTCGCCCCCTGGGAGAGAGTGATCACGCTGACGACCGCCGCGACGCCGATGAGGATGCCGAGGACGGTCAGTGCGGCACGCGTTTTGTTGCGGAAAATCGCTACAAGCGCGAGGCGGAGGCTCGTGAGGAGTACACCCATCGGATCACCCCTTCGGTTTCGGATGGAGATACGCGGCGAGGCGGGCGAGCGCGAAACGAATTCCGGTCAAGACCACGACAGCGCCGAGACTTGCGGCCGCAAACGTAACGGCAGCGCCTCCGCCTTTTGTGAGGAAAGTGGCGAGCGCATCGGGGGGGGCAGCGAGGACGACGATTCCAAGAAGGAGGAGCGTTCCGAGCGAGTACCAAAAGGCGACCTTTAGCGATTGACGCCAGGCAGGCTGGTGCCCCCACTCCCCTTGGAAGTAGCCCGCTGCGAAGCGGGCCTCAAGGAGGAACCCGAGCCCCGGACCGACCCCAGGAACCGGCTTGCCGACGAGGTACTTACCGTACAAAAATCCAAGAAGTACGCCGAGTATTGTCCCAAGGAGCAAGCGCCAGGTGACCCCGAACGGGACCGGCTTCCGGGCCGCGAGTAAGGCTGCGAGGGCACCGTCGGCGGTCCCTGCGCCAGGGGCCACGTAGACCTCGGGCGGAGGAAGGAGGCTTAGCTCGTGGGCGGCGTCTTTTCTGTCTTCGACGCGACGATCCTCGACGATATTTCCGTCGCGGAAGGTAATCATCCGCCCCGCACATTGCGCAATGTCCGGCTCGTGGGTCACGAGTATAATCGTAATTCCACGCTCCACATTGAGCTTTTGAAGGAGCGCGAGAACCTCAAGGCTCGTGCGCGTATCGAGGTTTCCCGTCGGCTCGTCGGCGAGCAACAAAGGGGGATCTGTGACGAGTGCACGCGCAATGGCAACACGCTGCTGCTGACCGCCAGACAGCTGGTTCGGCGTGTGATCGGTCCGCGTGGCGAGGCCCACGCTGGCGAGAGCACGCTCGGCGCGGGACCGACGCTCCTTCGCAGAAACGCCGCGGTAGGACAGTGGGAGCTCGACGTTCTCAAGCGCCGTCGTCCGCGAGAGCAGATTAAAACCCTGAAAAATGAAGCCGATGACGCGATTTCGAACAATGGCGCGCCCGTCGGCGGTCCGCCCGCCGACGTCGACCCCCGCAAGGGTGTAGGTCCCGCGGGTCGGCCGGTCGAGGCAGCCAAGGATGTTCATCAGCGTGCTCTTGCCGGAGCCGCTGGTCCCAATAATCGCGACAAACTCCCCTTGATTCACCACAAAGTTGATCGTGCGAAGCGCACGAACAATGCCAGCACCGGAGACGTAATCTTTTCCGACGTCCTTGATAACCAACAGCGGAGTCCCCGCCTCGACCAAGTTCGAGCTCGGCGGGCTCTCGTCGGTCCCCGCCGCGGCGCTCAAAACGGGCCCCCCTTCTTCTGGCCAGCCTTCTGGCCGGTGCCCGCCTTTTTGTCTGCCGCTTCCTCATTTTCGTCGACGACGACCTGAGCGCCGTCCTGAATCCCTTCCACGGCCGTCGAGGTGCCGTCAGTGACGGTCGACGTCACGTAGACTGGCGTAATTTTCTCCGCGCCCGGCGTCGCATCGCTGACGATGAAGACGCGCTGTTTGCCTTTCGGCGTGTCATTCTTCGGCTTTTCGTCGCCGGTCGGCGTCGGCTTAAAGCGGAGCGCGGCGTTCGGCACGAGCAAAGCCGCTTTTGCTTCGTGGGTCCGTACAGTGACCGTCGCCGTCATCCCTGGACGGAGCTTCTCTTCAGGATTTTCGACTTCAACGACCGCCGCATAGGTCACAACGCCGCTCGTAGTCGTGGGACTCAAACGGACTTGCTGTACAGTGCCTTTAAAGGTTTCACCGGGGAAGGCATCGACGGTCGCGTCGGCCTGCATCCCCGCTCGGAGCTTCCCGACGTCGGCCTCGTCGACATCCGCAAGTACCCGCATACGCTTCAAATCTTGAGCAATAACGAAGAGCGTCGGCGTCTGAAAGCTCGCCTGAACGGTCGCTCCCGGGTCGATGCTTCGCGTGATGACGACGCCATCAACGGGCGAAAAAATCTTCGTAAAGCTCTGGTTGGTCTTCGCCTGGAGAAGCTGAGCGCGAACGGCTCCGAGCTGGGCATTTGTCGCATTGGCTTGGGCGACGGCTACGTCGTACTGCCCCTTTGCTGTGTCCAGGTCTGCCTTGCTTGCAAGGTTCTGGGCGAAGAGCTTTTGCGCGCGTTCATAGGCAATCCGCGCGTTCTCTGCGGTCGCTTTGGCACTTTGAACGCTGGCAACTTGCGCGGCGTTTTGCGCTTCGCTTTGACTGACCTGCGCACCGTAAGAGGTACCGTCGATCTCGGCGAGGACGTCCCCCTTCTTTACGAGAGAGTTAAAGTCAACAAGAACATTTGTAACGCGACCATTTGCCTGCGCACCGACGTTCACGGAGAGCACCGGCTGCACGGCGCCGGTTGCTTGAACTTTCTCAACCACATCGCCGCGCTTCACCTCTTTTACGAGGAATTTTGCGGCGGGTGCCGGTCGGTTCTTTGAGCGAACGACGAGGCCCCCGGTGATCAATGCGACAATCCCGACGGCTATCGCGAGGCGGACGATCCATTTCCGCCCCCCTTCTTCCGCCGCCAATGCCCGCTTCAAATCTTCGTAAGCTGCTTGTTCGGTCATCGAAACTTGGGTTCCCGTTCGTTCCGTGGTGCACGCCGCAATTCGCGCAACTTCGGGGCTCGTTCACGTCCGTGATTGCGGTCGCCTCGCCTCTAGCCGAACGGACAGGACGATGAAGGGTATTTTCTGAGGTTTACCTGACGGGGGCCGGCCAAGATCTCCAGCGGTCGGCGGGTCTACAGTGCTAGGGGCACTCCTCACGGGTCGAGCACGAGGCTTTCCGCGCTGCACTGCTCGACGAAGATTGTACGTCACGAGAACGTCACGGTAAGGTCCGCACGCTATGGGCGAACGAGAGGGCGACCGCTACGGCGACGGAGATCCGGCGCCAGCATCAGGCGGCAAGACGCGTGATCGCGCGCTCTTTGACGCGGCTAAAACCGGCGATCGAGCGGCATTCGCAGAAATTGTTCAGCGATTTCAGCCGCGTGTCTACCGCGTCGCGTGCCATATGTTGCGCGATCGGGCCCTCGCAGAAGACGTGACCCAAGAGGTCTTCGTGCGCTGCTGGCGCGCGCTTGCGAGCTTTGACGGCCGAAGCGAGCCGTTTACGTGGGTCTACCGCATCGCGGTGAACCTCTCGCTGAACACCATCCGAAGCCGCAAAAACCTTCGTAAAAACGACCCGATCGACGATCCGCGGTTCGCGGGCGTGCTCGTCGAAACGAAGGACTCCCACCGAGACCCGCAAGGGGCAGCCGCGCGGCGACAGCTTTACGAGGCGCTCGCAGAGGCGATCGACGGGCTCTCAGAGACCCTCCGGACGACGCTTATTTTGGTCGCAATTGATGGGCGCTCCCACGAAGAAGCGGCGGCGATCCTCGGTGCGCCCGAGGGGACGATCGCCTGGCGCATCCACGAAGCGCGCAAAAAGCTTCGAAAAGCGCTGCTCGAAAAGGGCTTCGACGAGGGGGCCCTCGAAGGAGTCGCGGGGACCCAAGGATCCGGCCCCTAGCCGTGTTTCCGCCAAGCAGCCGGCGCGAACTGCAGGCGGCTTCCCACGAATACCCCCGATTTAAACCTCTCCTCTTCACCCCTCATTTTCAGCCATGACCCGTTCTACCCCCCCTACCGACGCTGCCGATTCGGCTGTGCGCCCCGATCCGCTCGATGCGGTCCTTCGCGCCTGGCCGGACGGACCTTCCGCGGCTGGGGCGCGTGATACGGCCCTCGCAGCGATCCTTTCTCGGCTCGACGCTCCGCTCCCCGATGCGTCTTCGCGTATCGACGACGAACAACTCCTGGTGGCACCGATGGCAGAAGAACGTGACGAATCCGCACCCTCACAACCGCCCGTGAGCCTCGATGGGAAGTCTACCCGCCGGGAAAGGCGTACCTTTCAGGACATTGCGAAGCTCGCCGGTCCGCCCTCCTCGAAAGCGGCTTCGGCGGCCGACGAATGGAAGGAAGATTCGGGGGTCGTCGATCTCAAAGTCCCGACGGCCGAGCCAGAGGCGACGAAACCGGTCCTCGGCGCGGCAGCGGTGGTGGCTCCGATTTCGGTCGCCCCGAGCGCGACGCCGGCTGCCGTAGTTGCGGCGGTTGCTCCATCGACGCCGCCGGCCCCGGTCGCGCCGACGACGAGCACCCCTGCCGCCGCCGTAGCGTCGCCGATGGCGGCGAAGCCGGCGGAGAAGAAGGGCGGAAATGTGGTCTTCATTGGCCTTTTCGCCGCCGCCGCCGTTGCGGCAGGGGTCTTCTTCGTGGCCAAGGGGAAGCCCGAGGAGAAGAAGCCGGATGCACCCGTTGCTGTCGCGACGGCGGAAACAACGAAACCGGGTGAGCCGGCGGCAAAAACCGAGGAAAAGAAACCGGATCCGGCCGCAGCAGCGCTTTCGCCGGAAGCCCTCGCCGCCGCCGAAAAGGCGAAAACGACGAGCCCTGCCGCTGGCGGACCGACCGCCGCGGCGACCGGTGGCGCGACCGCCGGAACCGCTGCGACGACGGCAAAGCCCGAAGAGAAGAAGCCCGAAATTCCTGTCGGGGAGCCGGGTTCGTTGACGGCGGCGATGGCGCAGGCGGCAGGCCCCATCGATACCTCGAAGACGGCGGCAACGGCCCAGACGGGCCCGGTCGGCAACGTCCCGCAGCGCCCCTCGCAAGGCGCGGTCACCGGCGCGATGGGGAAGGTCCTCTCTGCGGCACGTGCCTGCGTCACCGACGACTCGGCCTCGAAGGCGACCGTGACGTTCGCCCCGTCCGGTGCGGCGAGTGGCGTCTCCGTTTCGGGGCCGGCCGCCGGGACCGGCGCAGAAAGCTGCATCAAATCCGCACTCATGCGTGCAAACGTTGGCGCATTCGCCGAGTCGACCTACTCCACCACGGTGACGATTCGTCACTGAGGCGTTTGGATGGCGTAAAACAGGCTTTGCCTCACGGCGGAGCCTGTTTTTTTGTGTCGGAAGGCGCGCTGCTGGGAAAGACGACGCATCCCGCTGCAGAAAAGCTCGAAATCGCGGTAGGGTAGCTGTGGTGAGTCTTGCGATCGGAACCGTCGCGCTTGGGCGCTACCAGGTGACCGGTCGCCTGGGGCGCGGTGCCATTGGGGAGGTGTTCGCCGCCCTCGATCGCGAAACCGGCGCCCCGGTCGCGGTCAAGTTGCTCGCGCTCCAAGAGTCCTCGGTCGCTGCGCGCTTCGTTCGGGAAGCGACGTTCATGGCGCGAATTCGGCACCCAAATGTCGTGCAAATTTTAGACTTTGGGACGCTCGATGACGAGACGCCCTGCATCGTCATGGAGCGGGTCGACGGGCGCTCCTTGGAGGAACGGCTCCGCGATTCCCGAGCGCTCCCGTGGCCGGAGGCGGTGGCGATCCTTCGCGCGGTGCTCGATGGCCTCGATGCCATCCATACCGCCGGCGTGCTTCACCGCGACTTGAAACCGGCGAACGTCATGGAGGAAGCAGAAACGGGCGCCATCAAAGTGCTCGATTTCGGCATCGCAAAGGCCTTCGCGGGGACCGCCCGAGGCACACGACTCACCCAGTCGGGGACGACCGTCGGTACACCGGCCTATATGGCCCCGGAGCAATTCGCCGGAACTCCCGAAATTCGTTCCGATCTCTATTCGGCCGGGATCATGCTTTATGAACTCCTCACTGGGGACGTCCCCTTCGGGACGCTCGGTGAAGCGGCCATTACGCGGCGCATCTTTGAGGCGATTCCGCCGCCAGCCGCGCCAGCGCGCTTCCCCAAAGTGCCCGATATGCTTTCCCAATTGGTGATTCAATCGCTCGCACCACGCGTCGCCGGGCGCTTGTCATCGGCGCGGGAATTTTCCGGCGCCCTTGGGTTCTGCCTCCGCCTCGCCCACGGAGAAAATCCGACGGAGAGTGCCGGCACGCTTCGTCTGGAACCTGAAGAACGAAAGAGCGTGGCGAATTTTGTCGCCGTCCGCACGCGTACCCTGGCGATGGCGCCCGGCCCGGTGACGCCAGCGAGCCAAATCCTCATTGTTGCACGCTTTTTCGCAGGAATCCTGACCGATCCCGCAGAACGAACTCCACTTGCGGCGCTGGTGACGACCGGGACCGCCACAAGCCTCGATGGGCGTGTCTGGCTGGCGCTCGTCCCCGATGACGGCGAAAGCGCCGCTCACGTGCTCACAGTGCTGGCCACGCGCTTTGGCACGCGGGTGCGTACTCTCGCACGAACGGCGCCGGCCGGCTTCGCCCTACCAGGGCCGGGGGAGGTGCTGGTGCCACCAATTCCCGAATTAATCGAGCGTCTTCGAGCATTTGCTGATCCAAAACCGCTTTGACGCGCGGGCAGACTCGCCTACCGATTCGTCATACCTTCGCCCACCTACCTTACGCGGTCCCCCCGCGAGGCGAAGATCCGTTCTGGCATCGGGGAATGGTTCCGGTAGCCTAGAGTTATGCGCCGTACGCTTCTCACGCACATGCTCCTTGGGGCCTCCGTCTTTTCCGTGGTTGCCGCCCTCGGTCCCGGCTGCGGGACCGACCCCATCCCTGACTCCACCTTCGACGACGCGGGCCCCGACGGGACGGTCGACACCGGCACCGATTCGTCCCTTGAAGTGCCCGAAACCTCCACCGGCGACGGCGGGAGCGGCCGCCGAGAGACGGGCCCCCGGGGGGACGGTGCAATTGAGGACATCGTCATCACGCCGGCCATCGGCGAAATCACCGTTACCATTGAAGATGGCGTGATCAAGCCGAGTGCAACGGTTCAGTTTACGGCGAAGCGCGCCGGGGCCGACGTCCCGGTGACCTGGTTCATCGATCGCGGCGAGCTCGGCCAGATCCTCGCAAACGGCACCTTCTCGGCGAGCGGCGCCGAGATCGGCGAGACGAAGGTCACCGCGACCTACGCCGACAGCGTCGGATTCGCGAAGGCGCGCGTGAAGGTCGTTCGCACCCAGAACGGCCGCCCCGCCTCGGAAGCGACGCAGACCGGCCAGGGCGGCTACGCGGGTGTTGGTGGCGAACCGCTCGGCGGCGCCGTCGATGCGACGCGGACCACGAAGATCAAGACGGCGGTCCCGACCGCTGCACCGACGCTGAGCTGGCTCTACCCCTACGCCGAGACTGTCTTCCCGCGCGGTATCCTCGCGCCGATGCTCCAGTGGAAGTTCGATAAGGCGGCCGACGCCGTCTATATCAAGCTCGCCTACGCCTCCGGCGGCAGCTTCGAGGGCGTCTACGAGCTCGACAACACGACCAACGTGAGCGCCCAGCGCGCGAAGATCGAGCAGGAAGTCTGGCGCCAGTTCACGAACGGCAACAACGGCGACCCGAACGACCCGATCAAGGTCGACGTGCGCATCTTGGGCGTCGACGGGAACGTCTACGCACTTCCGCAACGAAATCTGCGTGTTGCGCCGGGGCAGCTCAAGGGGACCGTCTACTACTCGAGCTACAACTCGAAGTTCACCGGCGGCGCGCCGGGCGCTCCGAAGGAACTCGGCGGCGTCCTTGCAATCCAGCCGAAATCGGCCAACCCGGTCCTCGCGATTCCGGCCGAGGCGGGCAAGTGCTTTGGCTGCCATTCGCTCTCCGCCGACGGCTCGACGATGTTCGCCCAGTTCGGCGGCACCAGCATGGCGAGCCCGATCCCCGGCGACCAAGACCCCGTATTTAATTACGAAAAGGCCCCGCTCGACCACACGATCTACCCGTGGAGCGTCAGCTACGACCTCCGCAACAACGGCGCGAAGACCGACTACCCGACGAAGGTCTACGCGAACACGCCGGCCGACCCGAACGCGACCGACGACAACGCCCACAAGTTCGCCTGGAGCGGCGTCTACCCGGACGGCTCCTTCGCGATCTCCTCGAACGGCTACACGCGTGAGGCCCGCACGAAGGACCGCACCCGCGCCTTCGCCCGCGGCACCGGCGCGGAAGTCCCCGTCGATGGCCTCGCAAACATCATCAAGGACGCCGTCACGCCGGCCTTCTCGGCGAATGGCAAGAAGCTCGCCTTCAACTTCTGGAGCGGGAACGGCGCTGGCAACGTCACCGCCGGGGCCGGCCACTCGCTCGCCCTCCTCGACTTCAACTGCGGCCAGGCCCCCGGCTCGCCGGCGTGCGCAGGCGGCGCAAAGACGTTCTCGGGACTTCGCGAGCTTTATCGAGGGGATGCGAACACGTTCGTGGCGTGGCCGAGCTTCGTCCCCGACGCGAGCGCCATCGTCTTCCAGCGCGCAAACCCGACGAGCCGCTCCCCGTTCTTCTGCCCGTCGCCGGCCATCGCCCCGGGCGGAGCCCCGTACACCGAGTCGATGACCGACAACGACAACTGCCAGACCTCGACCTGGTACTTCTCGGCCAGCGAAATCTGGCTCGCGAAGGACACGCAGGGCTCGGCGGCCGCCGTCATGAATGCCCTCAACGGCTACGACGACGCCGGCGCCTGTACCCTCCCCGCCTCCGCCGCCCCGAACCTCCCGACCGGGAACGCCCAGGCCGACGCGATGCGTCAGCTCCCGACCCAGTGCCAGCTCAACTTCATGCCGACGGTCAACCCGATCGCATCTGGCGGCTACTACTGGGTCGTGTTCACGTCGCGGCGCCGTTACGGCAACGTCCTCGACACCCACCCCTTCGACGGCCTCGATCCGCGCGGAGCACGCACGTTTGGCTACGGCTCGACGCAAAAGAAGCTCTGGGTTTCGGCGATTTCGCTCAATTCGGACGGCACCGTCAAGTCGGCCTCGCCCGCGTTCTACATGCCCGGCCAGGAGCTCGGCTCTGGAAATGCACGCGGCTTCTGGGTGGTCGACCCCTGCAAGAACAACGGTACAACCTGCGAGAGCGGGGACGAGTGCTGCGGCGGCGGTTGCCGTGCGAACGCTGGCGGTGGCGCACTCACCTGCCAGCCGATTCCGGCCGGGTCCTGCTCGGGCGAGTTTGAGCGCTGCGTCACGGACGCCGATTGCTGCAATCCCGAAGACCGTTGCCTCGGCAACAGCTGCGCCTACGACGGTCAAGGGCGCTGAGCTGCTTGTCCGCCCGGAACCGCCAACGGCGGTGAGGAAACGGCAAGCACGGGGGGCCGATCAGATCCGCTTGACAACACCGAGCTGCGGGGCCTAAACCCCGCGCTCCTTTCCCTCCGTGTCGCCCGGGTTTCCCGCCGGACACGGTGCCGGCCCCCGCGGCCGGAGTCGCCCAACGCGCAACGCGAGGTTTTCACGATGGTTTCCGCCACCCAGCAGTCCAGCCGCATCCGCCGCCGCAAGGTTTCCACGAACGGCAAAGCCAACAAGCGCGCCCGCCGCGCCAACGGCACGCCGAAGTTCCCGATCCACATCGAGGCGACGGAAAACAAGGGCTGAGGCCCACGCCGCGAAAGCGGTCAGGCGAGGTCCCCTTTTTGGGGGCCTCGTTCTCGTTTGTGTCGCTTTTCTTACGTTATCGCGTGTGCACGTGCAGTGGCTCAGGCGACCAACGCGAGAACGATGCCGTAGAGGACGAAGGTCGCGCCCCAGAACATCGCCGCTCTGCGATGCCCCAAGCGCCACGCTTGGAAGGGGGCAAGGGGCGGCACGAGCGCGGCCACGGCGGCGGCACCAAGGCGAGACGCCCAGGGATGCCTCCCCCGGGCCGCAGCATCACCACCGACGGAAGAGCCCGACGCTGCAAAGACCGCCCACACACACACCCCATGGGCACCGATGTGGGCCACAAGCACGAGGACGTAGAGCGCGAAGACGACGTCCATGGCGGGAAGGTACACGTACTGGGCAAGCGGCGAAAGAGCGCGCAACCGCACGAAAGGCATTCCGAAGATCGGCCGCCTGCGCGACACTGGCGCCGTGCTCCGTCACCTCCGTCTGCTTGTTGCGTCGCGCCGCGAAGCGTCCCTCTCCGGCCGTCTCAGCGTCGGGTCTCTCCTTCCAGTTGCGCTGCTTCGCCGGGAGTGGGTGCCGGTTGCAGCGCTCGCAGGCGCCTTCGCCGCGACCTTCGCGACCGCCCTCCCGAGCGCCCATGGCGATGCCAAGAAGGACAACACGATCGCCGTCGAGGACATCAAGCCGGGCATGAAGGGCTACGGGCTCTCGGTATTTCGAGGGACGGAACCGGAGCGGTTTGACGTCGAAGTTGTTGATGTCCTGAAGAATTTTCGCCCCGGCCAGGCGCTCATCCTGGTGAAAACCGACCACCCCCGCCTCGCGATCACGAAGAACGTGAAGGGCATGAGCGGGAGCCCCATTTACTTTGGCGGCAAGCTCGCCGGCGCCTATGCCTACTCGTGGAACTCCTTCCAAGTAGAAGCGATTGCAGGAGTTACGCCGATCGCGCCGATGCTCGCAGAGATGCGTCGCCCGATTCCGAAGGGCTTCTGGCCCCTGGAGGGGCAGGCGCCGCTCCCCGGCGCGCTCACGACGAAAGCGACGGCCACCGAGCCCACAGACGCACAAAACTCAGGAAAAACAGCATATTCGGGAATCCCCGGCTCCTACGACCTCGCGGCGCACCGAGCCGAGCTCGTCGCCCATGCGCCCCCGCCCGGCGCCGATGCGGTCCCTGTCGCAACGCCGATCATGGTCGGCGGGTTGGGGCCGCGGAGTAGCGCGTTTGCGCGGACGCTCCTCGAACCGCTTGGCCTCGATCCCTTGGACGCAGGCGGCGGTGGCGGCGGACCGATCGCCGAAGGGACGCCGACCCACTTCGTCGACGGTGGCTCGCTCGGAGTAAGCTTTGTTCGCGGAGATGTTAGCTTTTTTGGACTGGGGACGGTCACACACGTCGATGGATCGCGCGTCGTCGGTTTCGGTCATCCGATGTTCGAAGCGGGCACAAGCGCGATGCCCGCCGACCTCGCCCGGGTGCTCTGGATCTTCGCGAGTTCAAACCACAGCTCGAAAATTGGCGAGTCGATCCGACCTCTTGGCTCGCTGATCCAGGATCGCCAAAGCGCGGTCGTCGTCGACGAAAAGATCACGCCGCCGATGTTCGCCCTGTCGGTCGTCGTCAACGGCGCGAGCGGCGCGCCCAAAACTTCCTGGAAAATGGACGTCGCCGAGGAGCGATTTCTCGGGCCCGGCTTCCTTGCTGCGGCGATCGGCGGGGCGCTTGAAGCGACGATTCAGGAGCGCCGAGACGTCACCTGGCGCCTCACGTCGACGATCAAGGTCCGTGGTCGCGCGCCGCTCGTCCTTGAGGACGTCGGTCTCGCGAGTGGCGGCATGCCCGAGACGAACGACATCGGCCGGGCGAAGGTCGTTCGCCTTGTCGGGGAAATCCTAAATAACCCCTGGGAAAACACGCATATCGAGTCGATCGCGACGACGATGGATGTGCGATACACGCGAGATTCGCTTCGGCTGCGCGGCGTCGACGTCCTCGATCCCGAGCCGGAACCGGGCGCCCGCGTCCGCTTGCGGCTCCATCTGATCCCCCAGCTCGGTCCGGAGGTCACGAAGGTCATCGAAGTCACTTTGCCCGCCGAATTTGCAGGAGAAACTGTAGATTTGGACGTTCAGCCCGGCTGGGAAGTCGCCCGCGACGTCGCCGCCCCGGAGACCCTCGACCAGCTCCTGGCAAACGCGAAAAACGCGAGCTTCGAGCCGAAGGGGATCGTCGTCTCGTACCGACTCCCCGCC